>JALZCF010000184.1 GCA_030863245.1 Chloroflexota bacterium | reverse complement strand
GCACCGTTGTCACTCGCGGTTATCTCACTACCGATGCTGAAGACAGTTCCGCCGAGACCCACCGTAAAGCCCTGTGTCTCGTTCTGGCTCATCTGATTCGCACCGAATAAGCGCGCGGTCGAGTTGCTGAAGACGACCAGGCCAGTGAGATTTTCCTGTAGGGTGGAATCAGTGAGGTTAGCCAACGAATTCCGCGCGATGATTAGCCCGGCCCTGCCGTTCTGCTGGGAGACGACATTGGTGAATTCCGCAGATGCTCGCACAAGCTCGATGCCGTGTGAGTTATTGTCTTGCACGACCGTGTCAGTCACTTCTAGGGTGGCACCGTCGATGGCCAGGATTCCCTCGTTGCCATTCTGAATCGTCAAACCCGTAAGGGTCACATCGCGGGCACCGTCAATGGTCACCACATTCTCGTCCGTGTCGCCGCCGTCGATGATTGCGTCGTTCTCTCCCATGAGGGTGAGTCCATCTGTGGTAATGACGATCGTTTCGTTACAAGTTCCGCTGATGCCAATCGTATCGCCTGGGCTAGCACGCTCCAGGACCATCGAGATCGTCTCTCCGCCATCACAGTCGACCACTTCAGCGGCCTCTGGGGTCGGAGTGGCTTCGGCTTCCTCTTCCACCTCGCCGCGGAGCTCGCTCATCGTCATCCCCTCACCCGGCGGCACGATCTGCAGGACCACGCCGGTCATGCCTTCGGGACCGGTCGCGCGGTCGGCCAGCACATAGACCTCACCCTCGCTGTCCTGACCGAAGCCGAGCACAAAGTGCTGCAACTCCCCATTGTCGGAGCCTTCAATCTCCAGTTTCGTCACCGGCCACAGCCCCTCCTCCGCCTCATCATCGGGTCGGGTCGCCATCATGAGCACGCCGTCCGGCTCCTCGCGGGCGACATCTTGACCCCAGTCACCAAAGAGGTAGGCGCCATCTAGCTCGTCCAGCGCCTCCCCCCGGTAGACATAGCCGCCTACTACTACGGTTCCCACGCCATTCTCTTGGTTGGCGTTCAGGTACTCGATAATCGGCAACTCGAGGGGCGCGTCCCACGGAGTCGAATCGGGGCACTCCGCGGGCGGGTCATTGGGGGTCTCGGTACTGAAGCAATGGGTGCCTTCCATGACGTTCCACCCGTAGTTGCCGGCGCGGCGCACGATGTTGACCTCTTCGAACATGTTCTGTCCCGCGTCGGACAAGAACAATTCATGCTCCCCTGCCATGTCGAACGAGAAGCGGAAGGGGTTGCGGAAGCCGTAGGCATACTGCTCGCTCGTCTGTTCCGTTCGTCCAATCGTCGGGTTGTCCTCTGGGATAGCATAGGGGTCGCCATTATCGACATCGATGCGCAGCAGGCTACCCAGCAGGTTCTGGCGCACATCCTGCCCGTTGCCGCCCTCATTCTCGTCGTACCAATCCTCGACATGGCCGGTGCCCACATCGTTGGCACCGCCGCCATCGCCCAGCGCGATGTAGAGATAGCCATCCTCCGGCCCAAAGGCCAGCATGCCGCCGTTATGGTTGCCTTGCGGCTGATCCACCTGCAGCAGGATCTGCTCCGAGTCGGGGTCGGCCTGGTTCGGCTCATCCTCCGAAACGCTGAACTCTGAGATGTGGCTGGTGTGATTGAAGTCTTCCGGCGCCTCGTCGCGCAGGGGCGCGCTGTAGTAGACAAAGAAGCGGCCATTGTCGGCATAGTCCGGATGGAAGGCCAGCCCCAGCAGGCCCCGCTCGTCGTAGGACTCATTGAGCTCGACCAGGCGGTCGCTCAGATCCAGGAAGGGCTCATCGAGTAACGTGCCATCCTCATCAATGATCCAGATCTGCCCCGTCTGGTCCGTCACAAATAAGCGCCCGCTCTCGTCGGGGGCTTCCACCAGATGATTCGGCGAGGTCATCCCCTCCGCCACCAACTGCAGCCCTATCGGGCGCGTCTCCTCAATCGGCGCCTCCACCGTATCGAACTCTGTCTGCGCGGTGGGGGTCGGCGTTCCCTGCTGGCCCTGGGCATTA
Source organism: Chloroflexota bacterium (assembly GCA_030863245.1). GTDB lineage: Bacteria > Chloroflexota > Anaerolineae > Ardenticatenales > Ardenticatenaceae > JALZCF01. Next base: position 4,166 of record JALZCF010000184.1, on the reverse strand, counting down.
GCTGCCTCACTCGCCAACCAAAGCGGATTCGCTCCCCAGCTAGCCAACGCACCCTGCCCGCCCACTAACAAAAGAATGATAGATAGGCTGACCAAGAATCGTCTAGACATCAACTGCCTCCTTATATATGGAATATACGATACAGGGGCCGGCAGACCTGGCCCGCCATGAGTGGGTGAAGCACGATGAGGGCATCGACGAGAACGTAACAATGCCGCTTCACCTATGAAATGGGCGAGCACGAAGTGTGCCGGAAGCAAGCTGCTGATGTAAAACCGGCCTCTCCAGCAATCGCCCCTTCTCGACGTATGGCCCGGAATTTGCTGTTAAACTATCAAACAAGGGGCTGAGCAGTAACATGAATGGTTCGGTCGCTACAACCTACCATACTTCTGGACGCCCCAGACCGCGAAATAGCAATCACAGTTCCTAGAAATAGAGGAAACGGACGGAAAGCATGTATAACGAGATCAGTCAGCACCACACGGATTACGCCAACCGGCCAAGAGTCGTCACAATTCTCAGCCGCATCACCCTCGCCATCGTTCTCTGCCTGGCGATGTTCTTCGTCGCTGCCCCCGCGACGATGGCTCAAGGTCCGGCCATTAACGCGCAGAGTAGCACAGTTGCGAATCCGGCTTCCTACCTACCCTTAGATGCCTCGTATGCCAGGGTCACCTACAACGCACCGGTATATGCCTCGGTTGATGCCATCCGTGCGAATAACCCGTTCACCTATCACGGCGGAAACGGCGCCTGGGTCAGCGCCTACCGCGACACGCAGGTTGGCGGCCAAAGCTATTACTGGGTCGGCTGGGACTGGAATACCTATGGCTGGATGCCCGCCGATGCCCTGAGTTTCTCGGCCCCTCTCTCGCACCTACGCGGGGTGGACCTGCGAGAGCGCCCCGGTGAGCGACTTGCAATGGTGTATGGCACAGCGCTCAACGTCCGCTCGCAGCCTGGGGTCATCAGCCCAGCGACCCGTATTGGCGCCTTGCAACCCTACGATGTCGTGTCAGTACTCGAAGAACGTAACGTGAATGGTGCTGTATGGTACCGCATCGGGAATGGACAATGGATTCACAGCGGCTACGTGCGCAACTTCATCCCTGGCACACGACCGGAGGGCGTCGGCGCCAATGCAAAATGGGTCGAGGTGAACTTGAGCGAGCAGGTCGTCATCGCACACGAGGGAGACACCCCCGTGTACGCTACCCTGACCTCGACAGGCATCTCCGGCTTCGAGACGGTCACGGGCCTGTACTATATCTACGTCAAACACCGCACAGCTCCGATGCGCTGGTTGAACATCGACAATCCCTACAGCCTTGCCGACGTACCGTACACCATGTACTTCCACCAGGGCTATGGGCTGCATGGCACCTACTGGCACGACAACTTCGGTACGGTCCAGAGCCACGGCTGCGTCAACCTGAGCCCTTACGACTCGCTCTGGTTCTTCAACTGGACAGGACCCAACCTTCCCGAGGGCAACCGCTCCGTCTGGGCATCAGAGAATAATCTCGGTACCTGGGTCTACGTCCACTACTAATGACTGAGCCCAGCCAAAGAAGCTAAGCTCGGGGAGCGGGGAGCGGGGAGCGGGGAGCGGAACGGAAGGATGAAGGATGAAGGATGAAGGATGAAAACGGCAAGGTGTGTGGGGGTGTAAGGGCTGGAGAATGGGGAGCGGGGAGCGGGGAGCGTGACGTGCCATTGCGGCGGTCATGCTCACTTGTCTCATTTGCAGTTCACGCACCACGCACCACGCACTACGCACTATGCACCTATTGTGGTACGTGTCTTGCAGGCGGAAGAAGGAGAGTGACAGGCTGCTGGTATTGATGCGGTCGATGGGTTCAGCTCGGATACAGTATAGACAGAGGAGGGCACCATGTTTCCAATAGGCGATCAGGATCTGGTCAAGGATAGAATCCCCTGGGTGACCTACACGCTGATAGCGATCAACGTTCTCGTCTTTCTTTTCCTTGAGGTCCCCATCATGGGAGACCAATCCGCGTTCCAAAACTTCATTCAGACCTGGGGTGCGGTACCCGCCGAACTCCAACAGGGCGAGGGGCTCCACACTATCTTTACCTCGATGTTCCTGCACGGTGGCTGGATGCACCTCATCGGCAACATGCTTTTTCTGTGGGTCTTTGGCGACAACGTCGAGATCGTGATGGGGCACATACCCTTCGTGATCTTCTACTTTATCGCAGGGATTGCGGCTGTTCTTGCCCACGGCTTGTTAAACCTGGGTAGTGAGGTGCCGACTGTTGGTGCCAGTGGTGCCATCTCAGGCGTCCTGGGCGCCTACCTCGTCATGTTCCCCGGCAACAAAGTCAAGTTGCTCCTCCTAGGCAGACGAGCCACACGCGCAACCTACGTCTCGGCCCTCTTCTTTCTGGGGCTGTGGGGGTTGATGCAGCTCCTCAATGGTATCGGGGCGACCGTCAGCACGGCCGAGACGACCGGCGTCGCCTTCTGGGCACACATCGGCGGCTTCGTGATCGGCTTGCTCGGAGGCTTCCTCTTCCGCGGCCCCGCCTCGAAGATGGAGGTCGAACCGATCCAGCGATAATATAGTACCCTGCTTGAGTTGCTTACTTGCTAAACATGTTACGTAAAATGATATAAGGAGAGACGAGTGGCCAGAAAGGAAGTAATTCCAAAAATAGAGAGTAACCGAGCCATCACGCGGATTCTGCAACCCATTCAAGACTTTATTCATCGATCCGCAGCGGGCGGTATTGTCCTATTCGGCGCCACAATTCTCGCACTCCTGCTGGCCAATATCCCCGCCCTAGCCGACGTATATCGTACAGTGTTGGAGACGAAAGTCGGCCTCACCTATGGTCCCGACAACACGCCGATCATCAGCGAGACGGTCCTGCATTGGATCAACGATGGCCTCATGGCGATCTTCTTCCTGCTGGTGGGGCTCGAGATCAAGCGTGAGGTGCGCGTCGGCGAGTTGACGAATCCGCGCGCCGCGATGTTACCCATCGCCGCGGCCGTGGGAGGGGTGGTAGTGCCGGCGCTGATCTACATTGCCTTCAACGCGGGCCGTCCCGGTGCGACCGGCTGGGGGGTTCCAATGGCGACCGATATTGCGTTCGCGCTCGGTGCGCTGGCCGTGTTGGGTACTCGGGTCCCTTTTACCCTGAAGGTCTTCTTGACGGCGGTGGCCATCGTAGACGACCTCATCGCCGTGTTGGTCATTGCCCTTTTCTACTCGGGTGGACTCAACCTCACGGCACTCACGCTCGGTGCCCTCATCCTCGCCCTCCTCACGCTCGCCAACCAGCTCGGCGTACGTGCGCTCTGGTTCTATCTGGGTCTGGGCGTGCTGTTATGGTGGGCTTTCCTGGAGTCAGGTATCCACGCCACCATCGCGGGGGTCCTGCTGGCGCTGACCATCCCGGCGCGCTATGAGATCGACGAGCGCACCTTTCTCGAGCGTGCCCGTGACATCTTGACTCAATTCGATCTGAGCGAGTTCGCCTCCACACGGATGATTACGGATGAACGGCAACAAAGTGCCGTCCTCGCACTGGAAGATGCCGCCGAGCGGGTGCAGGCACCCCTCCAGAAGCTGGAGCACTCGCTGCACATGCCGGTCATGTTCCTGATCGTGCCCATCTTTGCGCTGGCCAATGCGGGCGTGGTGCTATCGTTTGCGGGCATCGAGGGCGATGCGCTCCGGGTCGTTCTGGGCATCCTGTTCGGCCTCGTGATAGGCAAACCGGTGGGGATCGTCGGCGCTGCGTGGCTCGCCGTCAAGGCGGGCTGGGCCTCCTTACCTGTCGGTGTCACATGGCATCATCTGACTGGTGCGGGCATTCTGGCCGGTATCGGTTTCACCATGTCTCTCTTCATCGCCTCGCTGGGCTTTGGCGAGGGCTCCGAGCTGCTCGAAGCGGCCAAGCTCGGCATCTTGGCTGCCTCTGCCATTGCGGGCGCAACGGGACTTCTCGTGTTAAGGAGCGCCAGGACCGCGAAGGAGCCGCGGCCCACGCATGTCGAAGCAACTGGCTAATGCGATATCACGTCCCCTGTCAGCTCAGCCCCGAGTCCATACTTCATACACATAATCGGAGATGTAACGGGGAAAGCATGTGGTGGCGTGGTACACATGTTGCTCCCCGATGTTCCTATGC
>JALZCF010000151.1 GCA_030863245.1 Chloroflexota bacterium | reverse complement strand
CGGGGGCAGGTGGTGGCGGCCCAGGTAGCGCAACACCTCGTACTGGGCGTCGCTCTCCAGCGTTGCCCACCACCCTCTCGTGGTATCGTTGTCGTGAGTCCCCGTGTAGACGACCGTATTCACGCGGTAGTTGTGGGGCAGGTACGGGTTTGCCGGATCCCCGTCGAAAGCAAACTGGAGCACGCGCATCCCGGGGAAGCCAAACTGCTTGCGCAGCTCTTCCACCTCATCGGTAATCACGCCCAGGTTCTCGGCGATGATCGGCATCTCGTCCAACTCTTCCTGAAGGGTGTTGAAGAGACGCGCGGCCGGTCCCAGCACCCACCGTCCCTTGACAGCCGTCAGCTCGGCCGCTGGAACCTCCCAGTAGGATTCAAAGCCACGGAAGTGATCGAGGCGCACCACATCCGCCAGCTGGAACGCCTTGCGCATGCGCTCCACCCACCACCGATAGCCACGCTCCTCCATGCGATCCCACCGGTACAGAGGGTTTCCCCACCGCTGCCCCGTCTCCGAGAAATAATCCGGCGGCACCCCGGCCACCACTGTCGGGACCCCTGCCTCATCCAGGTAGAACAGCTCGTGGTTTGCCCACACATCTGCGCTATCGTACGCAACAAAGATCGGTGCATCCCCGATGATCCCGATACCCTTCTGGCTGGCATATCGTTTCAGTTCGGACCACTGTCGCCAAAACAGGTACTGTAACAACCTGTGGGTCCACACCTGCTGGTCCAGCTCCTTATACCAACTCTCCAGCGCCTCCTCATCACGGCGGCGGATATCCTCGGGCCACTCATTCCACGGTGCCTGGAAATGGTTCTTCAGCGCCATGAACAGCGCAAAGTCATTCAACCATTCCCGGTTCGTATCGATGAAATGCCAGAAGCGCCCCTTCTGCTCGTCGCTGGCCCGCTCCGTGAAGAGGGGATAGATCTCCCGCAACAGCCCCATCTTCCACTCCTGCACGGCCCCGTAATCTACCCGATCCGACGGAAAGTCAGGTGCATCGTCCAGTGCCCCCACAGGCAACAAGCCCTCAGCTGCGAGCCAGTCCATGTTGAGCAGCAATGGGTTGCCTGCAAAGGCAGAGAAACTCTGGTACGGCGAATCTCCGTAGCCGGTGGGACCAAGCGGCATGATCTGCCACCATCGTTGTCCACTCTCTTCCAGAAAGTCTACAAATCGGTAAGCTGCCTCGCCGAGATCACCGATACCGTAGCGACCAGGCAGGGAAGTAGGATGCAACAGGACCCCACTCGAACGAGTTAATTTCATTAGCATTCCTCCTATTGTTCAGTAGTCAAGCTCATCATATCACGTCAACAGTAGATTGGCATCTCCGAGACAAAACAAAAAAGGAGCTAGGTTTAGACCCAGCTCCACGAACACTCTATCGTGCGCGGTCGAGCACACCGCCCCCTTTGACCCGTTGAAATACTCACCCGAGCCTATGAATCTAAAACTGTTCCAGTTGGGGCATAAATCCTAACCCACAAACGTCCCACCCCCCTGCACCACGCACCACGCACCACGCACCACGCAACATGCAACACCCTTTAGTTCCACATCTTCGGCTCTACATAAGTCTCTTACGTACGGGTAGCGAACTGTCTCCAGAGAAAGAGCAGGACGACAGCGCCGATAAAGGCCGTGATCAGGCTTCCAATGTTGAATCCAGTGATGCCTCCTGGTCCCACACCGAAGAGCCCAAGAAGAAAACCACCGATGAGCGCGCCAACTATGCCCACGATGATGTCTACTATACAACCCTGCCGCTCGTTCGTTCCCATGACTATACTGGCCAGCCATCCGGCAATCGCACCGACGATAAGCCAGGAAATGAGCCCCATAGACCCTCCTCCATAAAGTAAAGATTGTGAATCGATAACACAATCTTCTGTAAGCAAACTCCTTGCCAATAATTCCCCCTCTAAAACGCTTGCTCCTCCCCGCCGGGTTGGCTACAATCGCCCTCCTAACAGTTAGTAATTACCAGTAGCCAGGAGGCACACATGCGGCTGAAAAAGGAGCCATCATGAACAGCGATCCCGTGCACATTGGCGTTATCGGCGGAAGTGGACTCTACGATATGGAGGGGCTGCGCGATGTTGAGGAGGTGACGGTTGAAACTCCTTTCGGCAGCCCCAGCGATACCATCGTCATTGGTTCCTTAGAGGATCAACGTGTCGCCTTCCTGCCCCGCCACGGCCGCGGGCACCGCATCCTGCCTAGCGAGTTGCCCACCAAAGCGAACATTTATGCGCTTAAGGCCTTAGGGTGCAAGTGGGTCATCGGTGTGTGTGCCTGTGGCAGCTTGAGGGAACGGTACGAACCGGGACACATCGTCATCCCAGATGGCCTCTTTGACCACACGCGTGGGCGCGATCTTAGCTTTTTCGGCAACGGCATCGTCGCCCACATCTCCCTCGCCGATCCCTTCTGCCCTATCCTCTCTGATGCACTTTATGATGCAGTGCAGGAAACGGGTGCCACGGTCCACAAGGGGGGAGATTTCATCATCATTGAGGGGCCTCGCTTCTCAAGCAAGACGGAGTCGAAGGTGTTCCGCGGTTGGGGCATGGACATCATCGGCATGACCGCCGTTCCCGAGGCACAGTTAGCTCGCGAGGCGGAATTGAGCTACGCCGTGATGGCACATGTCACGGACTATGACGTCTGGCACGAGTCAGAAGAGAGTGTCTCCGTGGAAATGGTGATCAGAACGCTCATGAAAAACGTGAACCACGCCAAAGCGGCGATTCGCAACGTGGTTCCCAAGCTTGAGGGCAAAACAAGCCCCTGCTGGGACGCTCTAGAAGACGCTATCATGACCAGCCCGGCCCTCTTCCCGTCCGAGACGCGCAAGCGCCTAGGGATCCTACTCAACAAGTATCATCCTCGCTCATGAGCACCTATCGACTCGACCCCCGCTCTTTCAACTGGCGCTGGCGGGAGTTCCTGCTCCTGCTCCTGCCGCTGGCTCTCACCGGCGTTGGCTTCTACGTACTGCAAATATTGCAGGGGCAGATCGCCACGGTGCGTTACTGGCCCGCCATCGTTCTCGCAGGCGGCGCACTCCTGATGCACCTGATCTTCTCCTGGCTGGCGCCGGAGGCGGACCAGACGCTGCTACCCGTCGTCACCATGATGAATGGGATCGGGCTGGTGATGATCGAGCGGCTCGCCAGCAATTTCACTGTGCGCCAGACTACCTCGATGGTAATCGGCATGATCCTCTGTACGGCTATCGTACTGTGGAACGAGGGACCACGTCTTGCAGAGCGCTACCGCTATACTCTGATCTTGCCCGGCATCCTGCTCCTGACAATCGGGGTGATCCTCTCCTTCGCTGGAGAGGGTCCGGGCCGCTCTGTCCTGAACATCACGGACCGCTTTAGCATCCAACCGTCGGAGCCGCTGAAGTTGCTGCTTGTGATCTTCCTCGCCGGGTTTCTAGATTTCCATCGAGAGAAGTTCGTGACGGTGCGCCTGCGGCGCCCCTTCCAGGATAGGCGCTGGTTGTGGGTTTTCGTCCCACTTCTCGGCATGTGGGGCATCTCCATGCTCCTGCTCGTCCTGCAACGGGACCTCGGCGCTGCCCTGCTCTTTTTCACCATCTTCCTCGTCTTGGCCTACCTCGCAACCCAGCGACTGGATTACGTCCTGCTCAGCCTTGGCCTCTTCGCGGTGGGTGCCTTCGTTGCCTACCACCTCTTCAGTTATGTAGCGGTACGCTTCGCCATCTGGCTTGATCCCTGGTCGGATCCACAGGATACGGGGCTACAGATTATCCAGGCACTACTGGCGGTGGCGCATGGTGGGCTCATCGGGCAGGGATTGGGACAAGGCTATCCCGACTTCGTCCCGGTCGTTCACTCCGATTTTATCATCGCCGCTATCGGCGAGGAGTTTGGGCTAGCTGGCATACTAGGCGTGATCGCCCTCTACCTGATCTTCCTGCTGCGGGGCTTTCT
>JALZCF010000144.1 GCA_030863245.1 Chloroflexota bacterium | reverse complement strand
ATGTTGGAATCGGACAACATCGACGCCGTTTACATCAGCCTGCCCAACCACCTCCACGCCGAGTGGACCGTGCGTGCCCTGCGCACTGGGAAACATGTCCTCTGCGAGAAGCCCTTCGCCCTCACGCGTGAGGAGGTCGACGAGATGATCGCGACGGCCAAAGAAACCGGTCTCGTGCTAGCCGAGGCGTTCATGTACCGTCACCACCCACAGACGAAGATCGTCGGCGAGTGGGTGCGAAGCGGCAGATTGGGAGAGATCACAATGGTGCGCTCCGTCTTCAACTTCCAGATACGCAGCCGCGACAATATTCGACTCGCGCCGGAAAAAGGGGGCGGTTCCCTCTGGGATGTCGGCGTCTACCCCGTCAGCTTTGCCCAATTCGTGATGGGAGTTCCTCCCTCGTGGGTTTTGGGGGACCAACGTATCGGTGACACAGGGGTGGACGAGGGTTTCGCGGGCCAGATGCACTATTCAACCGGGGCAGTAGCACAGATCGCCTCTTCCCTGCGCACACCCTGGTACACCTCAGCCGAGGTGGTGGGCACCGAAGGTCGACTACTCCTGAATCGGCCCTTCGTATCCCTCGACGAAAATCGCACGTTGCGTTTCTACGATCGCGACGACGAGCTCGAAGAAATCCCCGTGCCCGAGAAGCATCTGTATCTGGGCGAGGTCGAGGACATGCACGCCGCCATTCTCGACGGGGCCGAGCCGTACCTGACCTTAACAGAAACCCGGAATCACATTCGGACAATCCTCGCCCTCTACGAGTCAGCGCGCAGCAACCAGATCGTGACACTGTAACGGAGCCTGGCTGGCAACCCGATCGCCAGCTAGAGCGACTTACTCCTCATCGACGCCTGTGACCGGACCCTGATCCGAAAGCGGCTCGGTGCTGCGCTGATCCGTGGACTCGGTGCCCTCCATGCCGAGTGCACCCGTACCCGTATCGCCCTCATCTACCACACCATAGCCCGTCGTCGTGCCCCGGTCCTCCACGTTCCCCGCACCAGAGGTCTGTTCGAAGTCGGAGGCACGCCCGAAAGCTGGGACCCCACCCCGGTCCGTGACGCCCTTGAGATCCTCCTCCTCTCCAATTTCGTCAAACTCCGGAACAGGCGACGGCTTGGGAATGGTGTCATCACTGCTGCCGGTACCAAGCCCCGGCACTTCCCCCTCATCATCTTCACCACTAAGTGGCGTCGGGGGGATAATATCCCCCGTATCTAGATTCTTCTCTGCCATCTTTCCTTCCTTTCGAGGCTCTCCGGTTATCGCTCGTCCGCCTCGCCTATCCGTTCGGGGTTCTCCACCCCGATGAGGCGATTCCAGAGCTGGTAGCCGACTTTATCCTTCGGCACGTACCAGTTATCGGGCCCTGCTTCCATACCGGCCATCGCGTTGAACTCGTGCGGCTCATCCTCCTTCAAATCGATATAGGTCGCACCCTGCTCCAGACGGCTTCCCTCGGGCAGGATAGGAATTCGCCGCAACTCGTCATCGTTATATCCCTCGAGTTTCTCATGTAGCTCCTTCTTCTCGAAAGCCGTCGGCGCATCGATCTCGGGATTGGGTCCCTCCAGATCGTAGTTCATCCCGGCCATGTTGTCCGGATTCAGATCCTCACGCCACTCTTCGGGGTGCTGCTCGCCCTCGTGAAACCTTCTCTGCTCAGCCATCTGTTATCCTTTGCTGTGAAACGCTTGCTAACCTTACAGCTTGCCTATAGTTTCCTTGTACCCTGTACCTGGATTGGAGCAGGATACATGCCAGATAAGGGGTCGTGGACTTGCTCTTGCTTCCATGGCAGGCGGAATGAGACCAACAACAAGGAGGGAACGATGGGTCGTGCCATTTTTGTTGCGTCCGATCCGGATAACGTGACAGAGAGCAATCTGAATGATGTAGTACCGCAGATAGAAGGCGTGGTCCACTGGCAGATTGACAGGGATGGCACTGTTGTCGTGGAATACGACGACAAGGCGGTGAGTATGGCCACGATCGAGCAGGCATTGGAGGGACTCGGCTATCGGGTCGAACCCCTTCGCGACGACCCTGAGGCGGGCGATGCCGATGTCCCAGAATCCTACACGGGGGCACCCGACATTGACAGACCAGCCGATACGTAACGGCTGACAGGAGGAACAAGAAGCGATGCGACAATTGCTGGTAGAGGTACCCCAGGGCAAGGGAGATACCGTCCTGGAGATTGCCGAGAAGTGCAAGGCAGTCAACGTAGCACAATTTGACGCCAAGAATCAGACGGAGCGATTGGACGCTGTGTTCCTTCACGTCTCCAACCATCGAGTGGAGGATCTGCTGAACAACCTGCAGGAAGCCATCTCAGAGGTTCGTGTCACACTCGTTCCGCGCGGCGTTCTGGCCCTCCAGCCACCCGCGTCCGAGGCACCAGAGCAGGTGACGAACGTCGAGAAGCTCAGCGCTATCGAAGTATTTCTGGCTGGGCTACAGAGCGTGGGGACATGGACAGGCTTCCTGGGTTATGCGGCTGTTTCTGGCATCGTCGTGTGGATCGGCCTCTTCACGAGTTCAACCCTGCTCCTGGTCGCCGCTGCGCTCCTTGCCCCATTTGCTAGCCCCGCCATGACTGCCGCCCTTGCCTCGGCACGGGGCGACTTAACCTTGCTTCGACGGAGCGTGCAGCGCTACTTTGGCGCCTTGTCGACAGCCATCGTGGTTGCATGGCTCCTCAGTCTGGCGACGGGCCAGCAGATCGCGACCAGCATGATGGTCAACGTAAGCGAGCTATCTAGCGTGTCGGTGCTGCTACCGTTGGTAGCCGGTGCGGCGGGGGCACTAAACCTAAGTCAATCCGAGCGAAATAGTTTGGTATCGAGCGCGGCGACGGGCGTGGTCGTTGCCGCCGCGATCGCTCCACCGGCGGGGGTGGTCGGAATGGCAAGTGCCCTGGGTCGTTGGGATCTGGCAGGTGATGCCCTCTTCATCCTGCTGTTACAATTGATCGGAATCAACTTGACCGGCACGCTGCTTTTCCGCTTCTACACGGGCATTGCAGCGAAGAACTCCTACTACAGCAGGGGGAAACAATGGGTCATTGTGGCTGCGAGCGTTGTTACAGTTGTACTTCTGGCTGGGTTCCTCTACTGGCAATTCTCCGATCCTCCCGAACTACTCCGTTCTAGCCGGGCGCAACGCGCCGCTGCAGAAGCTCGGCAGGTGGTGGACGAAAGTAATCTCGCAAGGACAGTAGAAGTGAATCTTCGCTTCACGCGCCCTCAGATCGAGGGCCAGAATACTCTACTCGGCATCATTTATGTCCAACGTGCGGAGCAAGCCACCCAGCCCACAGAGGAAATTCGCACCCAACTGACCAACGCCATCCAGCAACAGCTGCAGGAGGAGTTTAACGTAACGCCCCTGATCGATGTGAATGTGTTGGAGCCGCCAGCAGGCGAGGGCCCATAGTACTACAACGAGACTTTACCTCCTCGCTTGTCACCCTGAACCAAGCCCTTGTCACACTGAACGGAGTGAAGGGTCTCCGGTCGCGCACACAGAGATGCTTCGTTCCACTCAGCATGACAAGGGGGTGGAGTCTCGTTGTAGTAATAGAACAGATACACAAAAGCACCTAGACCCGAAGAAACAAGGTAGTCCCTGTGTTTCCTTCGCGATCTTGGTACTCTTGTGGTGAAACGCGATGTGATCCTCGACCCTAATCGCGCCTAGGCTTTGAGTTGCTGCATATCCTGTCGCGTCTCAATCCAGCTCAATGCCATAGACACGAACCCCGCCGCCCGGCTCGACCGCTTCCCTCTCGATCGGCTCATCCGTGCGCTCCGGATGTCGTTCTTCGTCCGGGATCGCCGCCTCGACCGTATCGGGTGCGGGCTCGACGGAGCCACTGGTGTCCGAGTCGAGGTTGGTCATGTACGCCCTCGAGTCAGCGTCTAGATCGGGTACATTTGCACTATCCAGGCTTGGCTCGTCGGTCGTGTGGGCCGGTAGCACGTCCGTAACCTCCGTGAAATAGGGCTCCCCTTCGTGGTCGAAGCCCTCCCAGCCTTCCTCGCGCCACTCTTCGACACGTGCCTCGAGGTCGATCGGTGCGTGCTGGCGCAGAACATCCACCGCGAGGTCGGCCCGTTCATCCTCCGTACGGACGGCCACGATGACATCACCGCGACGGAGCGCCTCCGCGTAATACTCCGCATCCTCCTCCGATACGCCCATGTCGATCAAGGCGCCGACGGCACCCCCAGCTACCGCACCGATGCCCGCCCCTGCCAGCGCAGCTGCTAGGGGACCGGCCGCAACGATAGGACCAATGCCGGGAATCGTTAGGGAAGCAAGGCCGACAAGTAGGCCAGCCAATCCCCCTAAAATCGCGCCAATACCTGCTCCCCCCATATCAGAATCGTCGGGCGC
>JALZCF010000139.1 GCA_030863245.1 Chloroflexota bacterium | reverse complement strand
GTATAGCTGTAGTTCTTCTTGTAGCGGTGGTGGCTGCTGGATGCTGGGTGCCGGAAAATGCGCTCGGAAAATGGCGCTACTATGTCCGGCACCCACAGCACCTGGTCGTTGAGCCCGTGTCCATACGGGCCCCGCAGGAGGGACAGGTGCTGACTGGAGGTCAACCTTTCCGTCTCCGCGCCGACCTGTGGCTCAATTATGAAGTGAGTGTGGTCGAAGTAGGGCTATGGGACGTGACAACAGAGTGGGAACACCAGTGGCGCGTTGAGAATCCGGAACTAGCAACGAAGTTGAGTGTAGATGTCGAGCTTATTGTGCCCGAGGAGGCGCCGGCTGGCCGGGATTATCGCCTCCACGTCGTGGCGCAGCCTGCGGCGCAAGGATCCGGCGTAACGGGGGCACTGGGTTACAGCATGCGTGTGAGTGTGGCTGATAAAGCGGTGGAGTGAGAGAGGGCGCTGGCTGGCCGAGGCTGAACAGATGGTTATCATGTTCGATGGGGTCGTACGCTATAGGGATACGATGGCGAAGGTGATCGGTATCGTGCCTGTTGCGGCCATTGATACCATTCGCCTTGATGAGGCGACGACTATTACCTATCAGGCAGGCGACCTTGCGCTGCCCGAAGATATTCGCGCTGGCATGCGGGTCAAGGTGAGAGGGTGCGATCGAGGGGGCAACGAACTGCGCGCCAGCTCGGTGGTTATTCTGGAAAGGAGGGGTAGCGTAGCGGATGAGTGAGGATCTAAAACGAGCGATTGCGAGAGAGGTCTTGGTGATCACGGTGGGTGAAGCATCGTCATCTGCTCGTGGGGCTCCTCGCACTGTTTACACTCTTTGCACTCCCGGCCCGCACCGGAGGCGCCACCTCGTTCTATCTTGCTGGAGCAGATTGATCTGCCGCACTGCGCCTCTGCTGCGTTTTGCAAGTTTTCATGCCTTGTGGTCTAACTACATCTTTCATTTGTTGAATCAAACGATCGAGTGGCGGCCCAAGGTCGAAGAGACCCCCGGCGTACCCGATAAGAAGATAGTTCATGGTTGATTGGCAGGTGCCAGAAGAGGGCGAGCCTCTGCCCGAGGCGGCGGGGGAGCGGCGCAGGGCACCCTCGCGTTGGTGGCGCTACCTGATCCCGGTGTTACTTCTCTTACTCCTGATAGCGTGGCTGGCGGTCCAGTGGCGGATGAGGGAGCGCACGGAGGTGTTACGTGAGGATCTAACGGAGGCGATTCATGCCGAGGAGCAGCAGCGACTCTTCGGCCTCGAGGAGAACGCAGGGGAGCTCCTCATCCCCGATCCACCTGAGGCATGGGCGGAGGCCTATCTCGATACCTTCGCGGATCCGGAGGAGGCACGACCACTTGAGGTGGAGGTCGAAGAGATCGACCTTGATGGGGCAGATGCACTGGTCACCGTGCGGTTGGACGGGCAGCCTCAGATGCGCTACTACCGCTTGGTCAAGCGGCGCTGGCGACGGGCGCCGCTTCCAGAGTGGATCTGGGGGGAAGAGCGCAGTATCGAGGCAGCAGGGGGAACAATGACGATCCAGTACCGGGCGCGGGATGAGGAATTCGCCCAAGAGTTAGAGCGGGATCTGTCGCACCTCAGACGTACGTGGCCAGTCGATACGCGTGTCCGGACGATCCGTGTGGCGCCTCGCGAGTTTGGTACGCCGCTCCTCGAACGTGAGGAAACAGTCATTACCCTCAACTCGGCGCAGCTCCCTCTGCAGCAGAAGGAGATTGCGGGCTGGGAAGCGGTGCGTCTAGCGCTAGCAGATAGCTACCTTGACGAGGAGATCGTTTCAAGGGAGGAATCGTCCCTGCCAGGGGCGCAGCACTTACGCTCGGCCATGCGCCTGGTGTTGGTAGCGCGCTGGTCCCTTTCTCCCACCGCCTATCGGGAGTTGCGCGAAGGGTGGCAGGCGAAGGTCCAGGCGCTTGAGTGGTGGCGCTCCCCCTTCTTCGATAGTGGGGAAGTGGATCGCGACTCAGTTCCACTTGGGGCGCTGTGGTCGGCTCGGCGCTCCGACGACGCAATAGCCCTGATCGTTGCCGATTACCTCTACGAGCAGTTGGGAGCAGAAGAGCTCTCCAGGCTAGCAGCCGAGTCCACCGTCACGTCGAGCTGGGACAATCTCTTCCGCTCCCATTTGAACCTCTACACGGTCCAGGTGGAGGCGGCGGTACAGGCATGGGCACGGGGGGAGCCACCGGCAGAGGTGACGGGGATGGAAGCGAAGCCCGCATCCTCCCCGCCCTTTGAGGGGACTGTGAAGGAGGTTGATCCTGAAGATGGCTCATTCGTAGTGGAGGTGGCAGGAGAGGCAAGCCCGCTTCGTGTGGAAGCCGGGGCGGCCAGTCTCACCGGACCACAGGGAGAGCCACTCCCTACCGGTTGTGCCGGGTTGTACCGGGAGGTGCGGATCGCGGCGGGGGATTGGGTGGAACTTGGAGAGCAGTTACGGGCGACAGAGATCATCGTGCGAGAGCTATCTCCCCCCCTGGTCGCACTTCCTGAAGCAGTCGCCATCCCGGAGGACACCATCGCCTACCTCGTCCGTTCCTACCCAGCTGAACGCCGACGCGGGGCCTCCGAATTCCTAGGGCTCGCTCCCGATGGCGCCCTCACACCGCTAGTAAGGCTTCCGGCTGGCGCCGGACCCGTGTGGACCTTACAGAAGGATAACTCTGCGTCCTCTCACCTTGTTCTGTCGTGGCGCATTCCCAACTGTGATCAGGCCTGGATTTTCCGCTACGAGTTTGAGCGCGGTGTAACCGGCCGCTGGCTCACGGGGCCGGAATGGCGGGTCAGTCATGATCTGCTGAGCATATGGCAAGCACGACAGGGTAGCTATCTCCTATTGTCGCGCGCTAGAGAGGCTGATGGCGGGTCCGTGATCCCCGGTGCCTGGCAGTACAGTATGTTGGAAAATCGGGGTCCGCTGCGTCTCTACCCACTAGGTACAGCCGAAGTGGATTGGTTCCCAGTGGGATGGAGAAACGACACCCGACAGATCATCTTCCTGGATCCGAACGATAGCGAAGGGCAAGTGAAGCTGGTTGATCCAGAGAGAGGCGAGGTAGTCGAAAAGATGCGCCTTGCCCCCCGCGTTCCGGCCTTCGGGTATTTGAGCAGAGATGGAACACGCTTTATCTATCAAGGGGGTTGGTATCCAGGCGCGAATCGCGACATCGGTGTGCTGAATCTTACCGATGGTACGGACAGGGTGCTGCTTGCGGAACCGGGGGATGAGGGTCTCTGGCTGATTTACGACGGCTCGAACGATGAGTCCGTATTAGTGGGGAGCGGACCACGTGCGGGGGAATGGCGGGATATCAACCGCCTCTCCTTGGTGCCGCTCGCACCAACTGAGGCGCCCTCCCTCGTCACCGAATTAGCGGCAGGCGAGACTTTGGGGGCGCGCTCACCTGTGATAGGCATGTGCTCTACAGCGTGCGATGGGGCGGTAAAACAAAGGTTCGACTGTGGCAGCCGGATGGCACAACGAGGAGCCTGTACGAAGGGGACGATTCCCTGTTCCCGTGGGCGTGTCGCCAGGCGGGGTTGCGATTGCCCTAAAGGATACAAAAATCGCGGCCAGGGGGCCTGCGGCCAATTGTCCCCCTCCGCGGACAAGAGGGATGAAGGTGCGGCGGGTGTCGCCGGAGGCGGATTGCGATTGAAATCGCGGCTGGGGGGCCTGCGGCCAATTGTCCACCTCCGCGGACAAGGGGGTGCCGGCGTTCGACGAGGTGGCTAGCAAGGTGTGGTGGTTGCAGATAAAGTCAGGGACTATGGTATGAAGTACCTTGGGACTGGTGTCCTGGTAGCCGAGGGTGGAGATGCACAAACAATACGCGTCTCCACTCCCCGGCTGCTGCGAGCCTACATCACAGCCGTCTCCTTCTGATTACCACGCCAAGCCCGACGCCAAGAAGTAGGAGTGAGCCAGCGGCTACTAACGGTGACAGTTGAAAGGCACTCAACGGTGTACGCTCAGGAGGCTTCAGTTCCACGGTAGAATCATCGGTCGCCATCTCACTGGGGAGTAGTGATAAACGTTGGGGCACAGGGAGTGTTGCAGTGGCGTGGGGCCTGTTTTCGATGGCCTCCGTTGTCGGTTGTGGCTGAGGCGTGCCGAGGTCTGGATTCTCGACGATCTCGTAGGCCACGTCATCCACCACGACGATGAGGGGTACGCCTACGCTGAGATAGCGGGCGATCTCGTTTGAACGGCCGGCCAAGTCGAAGTAGGCCTCGCTACCGAAGGGCACCTCGACGACCTCCATACGCTCCTCATAGCGGGTGTCGATCCAGCGTCCATCGCGCTGGACGAAGCTCTGTGAACCAACGACACGTATGGCTGGCGTAATGGGCGCGCTTGGTACGGGTGCGGCTCGTTCGCTCAGGGCCAGATCGCTCGCCGCCTCGGCCTCCTCAACCGCTGCCGCCCCGCTAACTGCTGCCTCCATCGCCGGCGCTTCCTCTACCAATTCCTCGCGTGCTCCCTCGCCAAAGAAATCCGCTCCCTCGTCCACAAGAAAGGTCGTGTAGGGGGTGACGATACCGTGGCGGATGGCAAGGTCGACAATCTCTTCCACGGCCTCCGGGTTCTCGCCGTGTAGTCGAATGCTCTGGAGCAACGTGCCGATCTTGCGGGTTGCCCATAGCCGTGGCAGCCACGTCGCGTCGCTCTCCCCCGCCTCCGTCAGCCGTAGCTCCTCGTAGCGAAAGGATTGCTTCTCTCCGTTCACCGTACCCTCTAGCGTGAGCGTGAGCGGCCCGCCCTCTCGATAGCGCCCCACCACGACCAGTTGCTGTCCCGCGAAGAGGTCGGGCAGCGGGGAAGGATAGACTTCTTCCACAAGCGCGCTATCCCAGTCCAGCGCTATATCGGCCAGTACGGGCGTGCTCACCTTCTCGTAGAAGGCGGAAATCTCCTCGTCGATCCGCTCCTCTGGGGTCACGTAGCTGGAGGTACCACGCATCTCCGTGGCAAGCGCATCCAGCAACACCGTGTCCACGTCATACCCCACGCCAAAGGTGAAAAGCCGTATTCCCTCGGGTGCATTCTGCTCTGCCAGCCGTAGAATCTCCTCGCTCTCCACCACGCCTGCCGTGGGCAGGCCATCCGTCAGGAACAGGAGTAACAACGGGCGCTCTGAGTCGCGGCCCAGTTCCATCGCCTCCAATAGGGCACGGCTGATGTCGGTCGAGCCGCTTGCCTGTAAGTCGTCCACCCAACGGCGTGCGGCTTCCACCTCGCTCGTCGCTTGAAGCCCTTGTGCGAAGCGACGCGTGCCGGTGCTGAAGGCGATCACGTTGAAGCGGTCCAACGGATTCAGGTGGGTCAGCACGTAATCCAGCGCCTCTTTCGCCTGCACCAGCTTCTCCCCCTCCATCGAGCCAGAGACATCCAGCACCACGACCACATCCCGCGCCACAAGGGTATCACTCGGCGGCTCGATGGTTGGTGCGGCGAGCAACAGGAAGAAGCCATCTTCCCCCCGCTCCTTGAAGGAAAGCAGGTTCAATTCGATCGCTTCTGGGGAAACGCTCCAGAAGAGGGAGAAATCCTCATCCAGCGTCACGTTGCGCCCCTCCCAACCGACCACTGCGGAGCGCTCACCTTCACGGATGATATCCACCTCGTGGGAGGGGGAGTAGATGGCATGCAGCGGCGCTTCCCCCTCCAGCGTAACAGTGACACTTACGTCCTGCACCACCTGGTTGACGCCTCCCTGCCGCAGTGGGAAGCGATAGTGAAAGAGGCCACCTTCCGGGGTCAGCAACTGCGTGTACTCCAATTCGATCAGCCGCGTCTCGCCAGGCGGGATCGGGAAAATACGCGTGCGAAAGAGTCCATTCCCCATCCACTCCAACAGGGCCGGATCCATCCGCCGCCGCACGATCTCCTCGTAGATCTCCCTCGCCTGCTCGGCGGTCATCAACTCCCCTTCTAGCTTCTTCCCATCCACCGTCATATCCATGTCACGGATCGCCGCGTCCGACGGCAGCGGGAACAGATACTCTCCCTCCAGCACCCATTCACTCGGGTTACGGAAGGTCTGCGCCACACGCGTGGTCGCCATCTGCCCTTCGACAGTCACCTCGACCCGCTCCTCGATCAGCTCCAGGGTCACCCCACGCTGCGGCACCACCGGCTCGACGATCACATCGTCTGGCGGCTCCACAATCGGCCCCTGTGCACTTGCAGGCAGCACACCCACCAACATTGTAACAACTGCCACAACGACTCTCGCAACCACTTTCATCCCGCACCTCCCAGATTCCGGGCCACCCACACGCTTGACGTATCGGCACCCTCTGTTTGACCCTGTGTCTAGGGAACGTGCGAGAGGCAAAAAAAGTTCCGGCTCACCCTAGTCGGATTTCGGGAACAGCCTGATAGGATCGCAGTTCCCACCCAACCAGGAGCCAAGACAGAACAAAAAAGAGGGAGTGCAGGGCACTCCCTCTGAAATCCTTTCTTTCTGCCAATCCTTGTTCTACCTCACCCCCGCCTCCTCCAACAACGCATTTGCCGCCTCTATCGGCACAAGCAGTGTCGCGCGGTCAGTCCCGGTGTAGCCCAGAGATTCGATCCCCTCGCGACCGATAATGCCGGCCGTGATGATGCCAATAACCTCTCCGCTCTCATTCACGGCCACGCCACCGCTCGAGCCGAAATCGGCGGAGGCATCCGTCACGAGTAGGGGCGCGCGGTTGTGGAAGGTGATAACCTCGGCAAGCAGGCTTCCCTTCCCCGTGACCAGGGTGCCCTCAATTCCAGGATAGCTCAGCGTGTAGATGGGTGCGCCAGGCGCGAGACTCATCGAACTACCGAGTGGTGCCGCGGTAAAGCCCGGGAAATCGGGCTCTCGAACACGGAGTATTGCCAAGTCGAGGCTAGGATCGCTGGCTACGACATCCGCCGTGTATTGCCAGTTGCCAAAAGGCCCGATCGCCACCTCAGATGCCTCCTCGCCCGTCATGGGGTTGCCAATCACATGGTACGCGGTCAGGAAGGTGCGCCCATCCTGGCCCACGACGATCCCGCTCCCACTAAAGGTGGGGGAGTCGATCGGGTGGCGAATCGTGACGGTGGCATCATGGGCCTGCTGCCACAGGGGTGCTGCCAGATCGGCAGGTGGGGCTGGAACCGGTTGCAGTGGTGGCGCCCAGGCACTCCTGCTGTTCGAACTTGGAGGTGGCGGCGCGGTGGACGCAGCAGCGGTACCACACTCAGGAAGCAGAAGCTGCTGCCCAGGGTAGATGTAGTTGGGGTTCGTGATCTCTGGATTCGCCGCGAGAATCGCCCCGATCGTTATACCATTCTGCGCTGCAATGTTCCCAAGCGTGTCGCCACTCTGAACGGTGTAGGTGCAGGGAGCTGCCGACAGGGTAGTGGGCACACCCCACAAAGCCAACACCAGAACAAGCGACAGTATATATCGCCAATACGACTTGATCCGATCGGCTCTACCACTTTTCATTGTCCCTCTTCCTTCCCTGTTTCCTGTTCCTACTCCACCCGCACTCTACAATTGTGGAATGTCAGCCATAACCTCGACAGTCGCCACATCGCTTTCGACATTCAAGTTCATGAGCGAAGCTCCTATAGCTCCTACGGCTCCTACAACTCCCACAAAAGTCGTGCTACACTTCCTACAAGCAAACTCCGCTCCATCAAAATGAAGAAAGTGTAAGGAAAGTAGTGCAGTGAAGAACCTGCTATGGCCTAACGGCTCACCCTCCTCCGCCTCCGATTCCAATTGGGCAGATGATCTGGAAATAGATGTCTTGGTCCGAGCACTCGATTTCGATGGCCGCCATGCGCGACTTGTACGAAGACTTCTCCTTGCGCCCCTAACAGATCCATCCACAATTCGCTACCGGCAGGCTATTCTCGCCGATCTGCTCGCTGCACCGGCTCTTCAGAAAACATTGGAGAAGCTGCTGCCCGCACTCGCGTCGCTGGGCTCGGCTGGTCGGGACGCTCTGTGGTCATCCGAGTCACCACTCCTCACGGTTGCTCGCCGTCTGGGGGAGCTGGACCTCTATGTGTCAACCGTTACGCGGTTACGAGATGTGCTGCTATCGGAGACGCTGCACGCGGAAGGATGGTTGGACTTACGTGCTGAACTGGATGAGATTGCCAGCGATTCCCTGTTCAAGCGCCTCGCCGCCGAACTTCCCGAGCTCAAACAACCGTTGAGACAGCTCGCGAGTGTTACCATCGGCGTCAATCTGGATGCCGAGCTACAGCCATCGGGCGCTACGCTTCTTTCGATCAATGATTTCCAGTTCACAGGTCGCCAGCATGACTTGTTTAGCCGGCTCTTCGGTGGGAATAATGACGAATCCGCTCTGACTCCCCTTCGTCCAGCCAACGCGGAGGCATGCGATCCATTCTCGGTCCAGCTTCGGAAAGATCTGGAAAAGATCGTTGGGGACGTGGGGCAAGCCCTCGCGGACAGCATCGCCCGCTACAACCGGATCACGGGCCGCTCGCTGGCACCGCTCCAGGAGGCCTTCGCCTTCTACCTCGGTGCGGCCCACCTGATCGAGCGCCTCGAAGCCGCCGACTTGCCCCTCGCCACCCCGACCATGGTGCCAGTGGAACAACGCCAAACGCGGGTAGAGGGGCTCTACGACGTGAGTCTGGCGCTACAGCTGTTGGAGCAGCGGGGAAAGGCGGAGTTGGTATTGAACGATGCATGCCTCGACGAGAGCGGGCGGGTGGCGATCCTGACGGGGCCGAACCGGGGCGGCAAGACAACCTTCACACGTGCGGTAGCACTCGTCCACGTGATGGCGCAGAGTGGGCTGCCGGTTCCGGCACGACATGCTACCCTCAGCCCGGTCGATGCGATCTTTAGCCAGTTTGCGACAGGTGAGAGCCATACCGTCGGCTATGGACGCTTCGACGAAGAACTGCGCCAGCTCGCAGAGATCTTTGCCGGAGCCACCCCTGGCAGCCTCATTCTGCTCAACGAGCCGCTAAGCGGGACGAGTCCGGAAGAGGCACTCCACATCGCGCGTGGCCTCGTGCGTGGCTTCCAGCAGCTCGGCGCCCGTACCATCCTCGCCACCCACCTGCACACGCTCGCCCGCGAGGCACCCGCCTTCAGTCAATCAACGCCGGATGCGCCCGTCATCAGCCTCGTCGCCAGTCCCTCCGACAGCAACAACGGCAGCGACGAGCCCCGGCGCAGCTTCCGGGTCATCCAGAGGGCACCCATCGGTGAGAGCCGTGCCCTAGAGATTGCCCGGCAGCACGGTCTTAGTCCGGAGCAGGTAACCGAACAACTCCGCTCGCGGGGATTGCTGGAGGAGTCGGGTTGCTACAATAAGGACTCTTGTTGGACTACCTATTCGCACCCGACCGGTACCGGACAGCGGATTTCATTATCCGCTCCTACATGCCGGGAGATGGGCGGCTGCTTAGCGATGCCGTTAACAGTTCGTATGAGCACCTAGCGACGTTCATGCCGTGGGCAAGACCTTACCAGAGTGAGGAGGAATCGGAGAAGCTGGTGTGCACCTTCCGGGCGCGCTACCTGCTCGCAGAGGATTTCACATTCGGCATCTTCTCACGTGATGGGCGCCAGTTGCTGGGAGGTAGCGGATTCCACCTACGGCAAGGCTCGCTGAAGCACCGCGCTGCCGAGATTGGTATGTGGATCCGCGCGAGTCAAGCCGGAAAGGGATTAGGAACGGCCGCCCTTCGTGCCCTGCTCGACTGGGGCTTCACCCAGTGGCCATGGGAGCGGCTGGTCTGGCGGGCTAGCGCTCGTAACCTTGCCAGCCAGCGCGTCGCCGAGAAGGTGGGCCTGGTGCGAGAGGGCGTGCAGCGTGGCTACCATCGGCTGGAGGATGGCTCACGCGATGATCTTGTGAACTACTCGATTCTCCGTCACGAATGGAACCGGAGGGTACATCCAAATGGATAAGCAGAAACGGCGGGTCCAGCAGCAGTTCGGCGCAGCGGCCAACGCCTATGTCGAGAGTGAGACCCACGCGGTAGGGGCCGATCTGGAGCGGGTTGCCGAATTGGTAGCAGAAGTGCCCGTGCGGCGACGTGCCCTGGACGTGGCGACTGGGGGCGGACACACCGCACGTACCATCGCACCGTTCTTTGACAGGGTCATCTTCATGGACCTGACTAGCTCCATGTTGCAGGCGGCCAATGCGGCACTCCGACGAGCCGGCATCACGAAGGCCGATGCGGTGCAGGGCGATGCGGAGGCCTTTCCCTTCGCCGATGCAGCCTTCGACCTTGTTACCTGCCGCGTCGCCCCCCACCACTTTCCTTACCCCTCACGCTTCGTTGAGGAGGCCACGCGTGTCCTGCGACCGGGCGGTCGCTTCATCCTCGTGGAGAGCATCGTCCCGAACGATCCCAAGGTAGCGTCATGGCTCAACCGCGTCGACAAGATCCGCGACCCTTCCCACGTCCGCACGCTCTCAGCCACCGAGTGGCTCGACATGGTGAGTGACACCCGCCTCACTATCCGCGGCCATCACACCTACCACAAACGTCATGCCCTACAGGAATGGCTCGACCGCGCCAACGCCAACCAAGAACAGCGCGACCTGGTCCACGACGCCCTGCTCAGCGCCTCCCCTGACATCCGCGCCGCCTACCGCCTCGAGTACGACAGTGAAGGCGTGCCGCTCGCGTTCACCGATGAAAAAGTGCTGATCTGGGCAGACAAGTTGATCCGTTCTAGATAGGGGTTATAGAGCGGAGCTTGTGAAACTGAAGGTGTTGCATGTTGCATGTGCGCGGCGCGCATGTTGCGTGGCGCGCGGTGCGTATTCCGTGTACATTTTGGGTTTTACGTTTCACGTAACGCCCAAAGCAGGTTTGGCTTTATGCGCTCGGTTCAGTATATCCGGCCAAACGATCTCTCCTCGGGCTGCTGCGGGCGTCTTGCTAAGGAGAGCGCTAGCAAGCCAAAGGTGAGCAAGGCGGTTACGATGATCTGCTCGGTCTGTAGGGTCTCGAGGGAGACGCCGGGCGGAACGCGTGGGGCCAGCCCGTGCCAGTAGTCCAGGTAATCGTTGAGGGCAAACCAGGCAGCCACCGTAATGACCTGCCAGGGCTTCGGCCGAAAGAAGAGCAAGAGGGTTGCTCCCATCGCCACCATCGCCGCGTGCGTGAAGGTCATCGTCACGCTCTCCAAGGTGAAATAACCTGGGCCGCGCCACCAGAGGAACCAGAAGACGACAGTCCACAACCCGTATTTGACATTGCTGAAAACCGCCCACGTCGCCAGCCACTCCCGCCAATCACTCCTACCACGTCGAATTAGCGGCAGCGCCAGCGCAAACCCCAACACCGAGAGCGGCGAGTCGACCAGCCATGGCCACAGCCACGGCGATACCTCCACCATCTGCGGTCCATACCAATAGATCGTCCCAATCAGAAACCCCAGCCCGTTGATAACCACCAACGCCCCCTCGATCCAGGGAACGGCATAAAGACGTCGAATCCACTCCATCTTATCGTACGAATCCTCTTCCCACCAGACAAACAGTACCTAAAGACTTTAACGAAATACGCGGTAAGGCAAAGTTTAGATCGATTCTGGCGCTACTACCCACCACTATTTTACCCACCTCAGCCCCACCTCTATTTGACACAATGTCTCAATAAGACATAATTCCCCCAGTTCTAGGAGGGTGTTTATGGAAGTACGCCAAGTTGCGGAAACAGTCGCATATCATATCTTCGATGACGTGCATGAGGCTCACGACAAAATCATGCATGTCGCCAACCTGACCGTGCGCTATGGGCGCGTAACGGCGCTCGATGACGTAACCTTTAGCCTCTGCCGGGGCGAACGTGTGGCCGTCGTCGGGCCGAACGGCGCTGGAAAGAGCACCCTGTTCAAGGTGATCGCGGGCCTGATCGAACCGGATGCCGGTATCGTGGCCTTTGAGGGGAAGGCTGCAGGCACCCAGCTGAATATTGCCTATGTGCCCCAGCGCAGTGCGGTCGACTGGACCTTCCCCGTCACAGTCTGGGATGTCGTGATGATGGGTCGCGCGGCACGCATCGGCCTCTTGCGCCGACCAAGAGAGAGCGACCGTGCCGCGGTTCGAGAGAGTCTGGATCGGGTTAACCTCCTCGACTTGGCTGACCGCCAGATCAGTGAGCTATCCGGAGGCCAACAGCAGCGCATGTTCATCGCGCGCGCGTTGGCACAGCAGGCCAACCTGATGCTGATGGACGAGCCGCTGTCCGGTCTGGATGTGACGTCCCAGGAGACCATCTACGATGTTCTCGCCATCCTTCGCGAACAGGGCGTGACGGTGTTCATTGCGACCCACGATCTGGATCAGGCGGCGAAGCATTTCGACCGCGTGATGCTGCTCAACCACCGCCTGCTCGGATTCGACCAACCGCAGGAGGTCTTCACGCCTCACAATCTGGCTGCTACCTTTGGGAGTCAGCTGCAGCTCGTGGAGACCGAGGAGGGCGTGATCGTGCTGGCGGACGTGAATCGGGGGCAAGCAAGTGGATAGTCTGCTAGAGTTCGTCATGACGCCACTCGCCTACCCCTTCATGGTGCGCGCGCTCGTCGCGGCTGTTCTGGTCGGCATCGTGACCTCAGTTGTCGGCACCTTTGTCGTGTTACGGGGCATGGCCTTCTTTGGCGACGCCCTCTCGCACGCGATCCTCCCTGGCCTAGCAATCGGCTATCTGTTCAGTGGGGGTGCCACGGACGCCCTCTTCTGGTGGGCATTGGCGACGGCGGTGCTGACCTCGGTCGGCATCGGCGTGATCAGCGAGAATAGCGAGATCAAAGAGGATACAGCCATCGGCATCATGTTTGCGGGGATGTTCGCCCTGGGCATTGCCATGATCTCGACCGTTCGCAGCTACGCCGTCGACCTAGCGCACATCCTCTTCGGCAATGTGCTCGGGGTATCGGAGAGCGGGATCTGGTTGATCGCCATTTTCGGTGGCATCGTCATCCTCACAATCATCGCGCTCTACAAGGAATTGGTGATCATGGCCTTCGACCCCGTCCTCGGCGCGACGCTTCGCCTGCCAACCACCTTCCTGCACTACCTGCTGATGGTCCTGATTGCCACAACCATCGTCGTCTCCCTGCAGACCGTGGGCGTCGCACTCATGCTGGCGATGCTCATCACGCCGCCTGCCACCGCCTACCTGCTGACGCGCCGCCTGCCGGCCATGATGGTTCTTGCCGCGCTCATTGGGGCGCTGTCGGGTCTCATGGGGCTCTACCTCTCCTTCCACGCAGGGATCGCCTCCGGCGCCGCCATCGTGCTCGTCTCCACCCTGCTCTTCCTACTCGCCTTTCTCTTCGCTCCACAGCGCGGCTGGCTCCGGCACGCGAAGCTCACCGCACTTCGCCGCGGTGCCATTCGCTTCCTCCCCATCGGCAATCGATAGATCCGGTTAATAGGAGCACCATGAATAAGGAAAAGTTGCTGTTGCTCGGCCTCCTCCTGCTTGCCTTGATAGCCTGCGAGGCGAGGGGGGAGGGAACCGTTGTGCCAGCCTCCGAGGAAAGCAGCCCCCTAGAGATTGTGGCGACCACCACCATCGTAGGGGACGTGGTACGCCAGGTCGTAGGCGATGTGACCAGCGTAACCGTGCTGATACCGCCCGGTGCCGACTCACATGGCTTCGAACCCAGTCCCCAAGACATTGCAGCGGTGGCAGATGCGGACGTGCTCTTCATCAGCGGCCTGGGCCTAGAGGGGTTCTTGGAACCAATGTTGGAAAACGTAGGTGGTGAGACAATCGTCGTCTCGCTCTCGGACGAGATCGACCCGCTCGAGTCCGAGGGGGAACATGCCGATGAACATGAGGGCGAGGAAGATGAGCACGACGAGGAAGGGGAGGAGCATGAACATGAGAATATCGATCCTCATGTCTGGCTAGACCCGAACAACGTGATACTCTGGGTCAGGGAGATTGAAGAGACCCTCAGCGATGTGGATCCCGCTCACGCCGAGATTTACCGTGACAATGCAGAATCCTATGTCACCGACCTTCAGGAACTGGACCGCTGGATCGAGGAGCAAGTAGCAACCGTGCCGAAGGAGAATCGTGAACTGGTAACCGACCACGAGGTATTCAGCTACTTCGCAGAAGCGTACGGCTTCGAGCAGGTGGGCACGGTCATCCGTGGTGTGAGCACGATGGAGGAGCCATCCGCTCAAGAGTTGGCCGACCTTCAGGACGCCATTAGGGCGCTTGATATTCCCGCCATCTTTGTCGGGACAACAGTGAATCCCACCCTCGCCGAGGCTATCGCAGCGGACACGAGCACGGAGATCCGCAGGGTCTACATAGAGTCACTCAGCGAAGCAGATGGTCCCGCGAGCAACTATCTCGAGTACATGCGCTACAATGTCGAGACAATAGTTGAAGCGTTAAAGGCGAGTGACGCGAGTAGTTGAAGTAACTTGCCAGAGGGTTGCATGGTGCATGTTGCGTATCGACTGATGATCGATGGACAACTGTGTCCTCCTGGCCGTGCGTTGAGGTGCTGTTAACGCATCTCGCTTCTCAGGTCTAGCCAGGCCATCTCCTGTGGCGAGAGATGAACTTCTGCCGCCTCGATGTTGGCCCTGAACTCCTCGCCACTGTGGCAACCTACCAGGGCAAAGATGTTCAATGGCTGGTTAAAGACATAGGCCAGGGCGATCTGAGGGAGCGTGACACCCTTTTCGTCGGCCAAGATCCGAGCTCGCTCGAGGCGCTCGAAATTCGCGTCATAGCAGTACGCCTCGACCACGACCTTGTCGTAGTAGTCGTCGAAGGAGTCGAGGTTCTCGCGCGTAAAGCGTCCCGAGAAAAAGCCACCGGCGAGACTCGACCACGTGAAGAGCGGTATCTGCTCTCTCGCGTACCAGGTGCGTGCGCTCTCACCCTCCGGCCCACTTATACTAATACAATTGAGCCATGGCTCTTTTACCCGGTCGGCGAGGCTAAAGTTGGGGCTGCTAGCCACGAAGGGCACCAAGCCGTGCGCCTGGGCGTAATTGTTGGCCTCCTGGATCCGGTCATGCGTCCAGTTCGATCCACCAAACGCCTGAATGCGCCCTTCCTCCAGATGTTCATTCAGACACTCAACGATAGGGCCAACGGGTACAGATGGATCATCCCGGTGGAGGAGGTACAGGTCGATGGAGTTGACCTGGAGACGGGCGAGGGAGTCATAGAGGTCGGAGGTAATATCAAAAGGGGTCACGCGGTTGCGATCGACGTTGTGCTGTGCACCTTTCGTGATGATTACGACCTGCTCGCGCACCCCGCGCTCCCTCACCCAGCGCCCGAGTACACGCTCGCAGTCCCCGTTTCGATAATCGTGAGCCGTATCGAACGTATTCCCACCCAGTTCGAAGACCTGATCCAACAGCGCGAAGCTTTCCTCCAACTCGGACGACCGGATCATCACAGTACCTTGGACAATGCGGGCCACCGGCTTCTCGATACGTGGTACCGTTCCGTAAATCATATAACCTCCTTCCCCAACCCTACTACCCCAACGCGAATCGCTCGCACCGTAAATCTGCTACCTATCTCTTGACGTTTCATCCTTCATCCTTCTGACTTCATCCTTCCATAGCGTTCAGACGCGCCTGCAACAATCTCTTGAATCTGCTCTTCGACGCGCTGTGCCTCCTCAGGGGACAGAACGCCGATATCCAACGAGGCGTGAAAGGCTTCGCCGGGACCCAGGATCTTGACGTTTCCTTTGGCCTTTTCCGCAAGGTAGCCTTCGGGTTCGGTGGTTCCTGCCTCGACGAGCGCGATGGCGTCCTGGTCGGGTGTCCGGCTGATCCAGCGGGTACCCTTAGGCAGCTGATCGAGACGATGACGGATGTAGTCCGCAGTGCCATCGGGGTGGCGTTGCATGCTGTGTGCCCAGCCCTGTGCATCGGCCAGGTAATCGATGAAGAACACCACCTCGGGGTCGAATGGCAGGTCGGGGGCGAGCGTCTCGTGTAGGCTAGGGTCCTGTTGCAGACGGGCTATGAAATCGGCGTATCCAGGCCCTGGCAGGATGTGACTCGGGATGGTAGTACGCACGCGCACATGCTCCGGCGTGCTACGTGCCGAGTAGAGCAATCGACCATTATCCACGGGCCGAAAGTTGACATGGGCGAGGTATAGCAGTTCCATATCGGAGCGCTTGCGGTTGGTAATAGTCATCGAGACATTGAAGATAGAGAAATCGGCGTACAGCTTCACGAGCGGCTC
Organism: Chloroflexota bacterium; assembly: GCA_030863245.1. Taxonomy (GTDB): domain Bacteria; phylum Chloroflexota; class Anaerolineae; order Ardenticatenales; family Ardenticatenaceae; genus JALZCF01. Next base: position 21,910 of record JALZCF010000139.1, on the reverse strand, counting down.
AGCCGTGTAGTCATGCGCGAAGGCAACGGTATGGCGATAGCTTCCTCCCACCCCCATGTACGTTCCTCTTTCATCTTCTCCCGTTACTAGATAAGCCTTCTGGTAGGGAGCGTTCGGTAGCTCGCCGTGGAGGGGATGGGTGTCTTCCGCGGAAGGAGCACCTACCCCCATTACGCCACAGTGCTGCAAAAAGCCGCCGAAAGTCTCCAGGAAGGCCTCTGTTGGATGCGGCTCGTCGAACATGGAGCGCATAGTCAACACACGCCGCCCGACCCCTGGCCCACCAAACTCGGCCGACCACACCTGCTGGCCCTGGAACGGCAAGATGACCAGCCCACCGTAGGCACTCTCCAACCGCAGCGCGCTTACTCCACTGTCGTAGCGGAAGGCTGTGGCGGAGAGTGAGTGGAATGAGGCCAGTGGACGCTCACGATCAGTAAACTGTGCAGGTATCAAATGAAGACGGGTCTCAGCCACTATATTGTTCCTCGCTCTCTTCAATTAGCCTAGGTACGACGTCCAGTGCCCTTGAGGTTGTCGCCTACCTGCTATCGGGGCAGCTCGCGCCGTGATGACGCTGTTCATTGGAGCACGACGGTCTCGGCAATGCGGGCCGCGTCCACCCCTCGCTGTTGCAACGGGGTCATAAGGTCCCGCTCCAGGTTGGGAACGTAGGCACGTAGCAGGTGGAAGTTGCCGTTAGAGAGGTCGGGCACCAACATATAGCGGCCCAGCGCCGCAGGCAGTACCACTGAATCGCCGCGCCGTAGTGCTGTCCTACCATCGTTCCAGTGCAGCGTTCCCTGGCCCTTGATAACGGTCCATATCTCGAATGTGCCCGGATCGGTGGTCAACTCCTCCGTGCCACCCAGCGCCCAACGTTCGAGCGCAAAGAAGGGGCAGGCGATCAGCAGGTGGCGCGTCTCGCTTAGCGGGAGTGTTGGGATCGTCATGCGGGGCGTAGGGCCCAGATCGCCGACATCTAGCGCCTTGTCCAGATGCAGCTCGCGCGGCTGTCCGGTGCGTGCATCGCGGCGGCCATAGTCGTACACGCGATAGGTCAGGTCGGACTTCTGCTGAATCTCAAAGAGCATGATCCCAGCGTCGATGGCATGGATGGTGCCCGCGGGCACGAAGATCACGTCGCCCGCATGGACCGGCACGCGGCGAAGCAGCGACTCGAGCGTCTTGTCCTCGACGGCGACCGCGAACTCTGCACGGCTGCTGGGACGCTCCAGGCCGTAGACGACGCTGGCGCCCGGCTCAGCATCGAGGATGTACCAGGCTTCGGTCTTGCCGTGAAAGCCGGTGTCCGCCTCGTGCTGGCGCGCGTAGGCGTCGTCCGGATGGACCTGGATCGAGAGGGGCTGCGCGGCATCGATGAACTTGGCGAGCAGGGGGAAATCGGCACCGTATTGCTCGACCGTGCGCGTGCCGACGAGGGGCGCGCCGTGCTCGCTCGTCACCTCGGCCAGCGTCCGTCCCGCCAGGGGACCGTTCAGAATGAGGTTCGTGTCGTACACCTGCCACGTCTCACCGATCCGCTCCGGGTGTGGCTCAGGCAGGTCAAGCCACTCGGCTAGCCGCGTACCGCCCCAGATCGGCTGCACGATGCGGCGCTCGGTCAGCAACGGATAACGAACGGAATCAGCCATCTAAGGCTCCCATCTCTATGAATCTTCGGCGGAGACGTCTACTGACAGAACTCAAGGTGCAAGCGATTGAGCTCACCGACGTTCATCGTACTTCATCCTTCAACAAGACACAATAGTGCAAAGATAGCGCAGTCCCGTCAACAGACGGACCTGCGCAAAGAATCAAGGAGGTGGCCGCTAAACCCTCTATCGCTTAGGCAGGCCTTGAACTGAACAAAGGTTGACAGCAAATTGTGAGATGGCTAGTCATTTTCTAACAGTTCCAGAACCGTGCCGAGCTGGTCGGCTCCATCCAGGTAGGCGTAGCGCCCGCCCTCGTAGTCGCCGCGCTGGAGCAGGGGAATGTCAAGGGCAGCGAGGGCAGCCAGCCGCTCCGGCATATCCTGGATTTCAAAGGCGATGTGGTGGAGACTGTCGCCGTGCTCAGCCAACTGGTCGCGCCATGTGCTTGGTTCACCGATCGGCTCGATCAGTTCGAGGGCAACCTGTCCAAGTTGAAAGAAGGCGAGTTTGGCACGTGCCGGGGTTGGGCGGCCTTGATACTCGGTATGGGCCAATTCGACTCCTTCGGTGACGGTAATGTCGGGGACGGGGAGGCCAAGCAGCGCACTCCATGTACGGGCTTTGGCTTCAATGTCTCGTACGACCAAGCCGATCTGCATGACGGTCGTCGTACCGAGTGGGCTGTCGTTTATCTCGCTCATGCCGTGAACTCCTGGTTGCATCCTTGTAAGGTAAGTTATTGTTGTCAGGCAGGCCAGATCTTACGCCCGCCCCCCGGTGGGGTGATTTCGTCTATCTGGCGCAGTTCCTCCTCCGCGAGCGGTGGCAATGTTGCGGCGCGGATATTCTCGCGCATCTGGCGGACGTTTTTGGCGCCGGGGATGGTGGTGGAGACGGCGGGATGGGAGAGGGTGAATTGCAGCGCTAGTTGCGTTAGGGTCCGGCCCTCCGCCAGCGGGTGTAGCTGCTCTACCTTTTCCAGATCATTCAGGAAGATGCGCCGTTCTTCGGGATTGTTTTGCCAGTTCTGCCGGAAATCACCCTCCTCGAAGTGCGTGTCGGGTGTGAATTTGCCGGTGAGGATGCCCATCGCGAGCGCGCCGCGCACGATGACGCCGATGTTGTGTTCCTGGCAGTAGGGGAAGATCTCCGCCTCCGGGGTGCGGTTGAGGATGCTGTAGTCAATCTGCAGGGTCGAACAGTTGCCATCATGGTTGAACTGCTTGAGATACTCGAAGTCGCTGGTACTCACGCCGTAGGCGCGGATCTTCCCCTGCTGTTGCAGCGTTTGAAATCCTTCCAGGAAGATCTCCATCGTCGGGTCACGAAAGTCAATGTGGCTCTGCATCACGTCGATGTAGTCGGTCTGGAGGCGACGCAAGTTGCTCTCCACCCCTGCAATCAGCTTGTCGACGGTGTCGTAGGCGCTGCGGCCATGCTCGTCATCGAAGTTGCGCCAGCCAATCTTGGTCGCCACGACAAATTGGTCGCGGCGACCCTGCATCGCCCTGCCAAGCAGCTTCTCGCTATGGCCCATTCCATAGACGTCGGAGGTGTCGAAGAAGTTCACCCCGGAATCGAGCGCGAAGTCAATCGCCTGGAGAATCTGCTCGTCATCGGTAGTTCCCCACTCGTCCCCACCGGCGGCCCAGAGACCCATTCCGAGCTCGGTTACCTGGATTCCGCTCTTGCCGAGCGTGCGCTTGTTGAGCGTTTCTGTCATCATTGTTTTGTTCCTCTCTTATACCCGTTGTGTTGTGAAACGTCGTAAAGGTTCGTACTAACCCTTTAGTGTGAGCCCATGACCCAACACTAAAGTGTTTACTACGAACCTTTCTGGTTTGTTTGTGAGGCTTTGTACCACCATTGGTATTATACGCATTGCTATTTTGAGGAGCATGCATGGTTGGTAGTTCCCACCTCGGTGGGCCGAGCCACGGCACCCACTGCAGTGGGAACTACCAACCGCCCTATGCCATCGCCTGATCGGGTTCGAGCGTGAAGCCATTGTTGCGGATTGCGTTGGCGTACCAGTGGGCGCTGGCCTTTGGCAGGCGTTCTTGGGTCTCGTAATCGACCCACACCACGCCAAAGCGTTGGGTGTAGCCTTCGGCCCATTCGAAATTATCCATGAAGGACCAGACGAAATAGCCCGCCAGTGGGACGCCGTTTTGGATGGCGCGGTGGGCGGCGTGGAGGTGGTCGTGCAGGTAGTGGATGCGACGGGCATCGTCGATCTGCCCCTCCTCATCCGGCCCGTCCGAGTAGCTGGCGCCATTCTCGGTGATGTAGAGCTTTGGCGGGTGGTACTCGAAGTGGAGGCGGTTCAGGAGGCTGTATAATCCTTCGGGGTAGACCTCCCATCCCATCTTCGTCCACTCTGTTTCCGGCGCGCGGAAAACCGTCTGTGGCAGATTGTCCTCTGCATCCTCCGCCCGGGCCACCTTGCGAGTGTAGTAGTTGACTCCCAGGAAGTCCAGCGGGACGGCGATCGCTTGCAGGTCGCCCTCCTGCACAAAGTTCATGCCCTCCACGGGAAGGTGACCCGCCTCAATATAATCCGCCACCATATCGGCGGGATAATGCCTCCCATAGAGAGGATCCAGGAACCAGCGGTTGACGTAGCCGTCGGAGTGGCGGGCCGCCTCACGGTCCGCCAGGCTGGGCGAGGCGGGTTCCGCCGGGGTGAGGTTGAGGGTGATACCCACCTCGGCCGCGGGGCTATTCTGACGGATCAGGGGAACGGCCCAGCCGTGTGAAAGCAGCAGATGATGGGAGGCCTGGAGAGCGGCTGTCCAATCGCGGAAGCCCGGGGCGTGCTCTCCCGTCTGGTAGCCCATAAAGCTCACGACCCACGGCTCGTTATGGGTGATCCAGAGGCGTACGCGGTCGCCCAGGTGGCGGGTGAGCAGGTCGGCGTACTCGACATAGGCCTCCGCGGTGGAACGGACGGGCCAGCCTCCCTCGTCCTGCAACGCCTGTGGCAGATCCCAGTGATAGAGGGTCGCGGCAGGTATGATCCCCACCTCCAGTAGCCCATCTACCAGTCGGCTATAGAAATCGAGCCCGGCTTGGTTCACGGACCCCCTGCCCTCCGGCAAGATGCGGGGCCACGAGACGGAAAAGCGATAGGCCTGAATCCCGAGGGAGCGCATCAACTCGACATCTTCCGGCCAGAGATGGTAGTGATCGCAGGCGATATCCCCCGTGCTTCCATCCTTTATGTTGCCAGCGGTGTGGGTGAAGCGATCCCAGATGGACTCGCCCTTTCCATCTTCATTCCACGCCCCCTCTATCTGGTAAGAAGAGGTGGCGGTGCCCCAAAGAAAATCTTCTGGAAATGTTACTGTGGACATGAGTGAGTTCTCCTAAAAACAGATGTACTGTTGCATGGTGCATGGTGCATGGTACATGGTGCATGGGGCGTAGGCCGGTTACGTTTTACGTTTTACAGGTTTAGCTTCATGTGCTCGGCTCAGTAAATAGCGTAGCGCACCTTACGTAAACTTCAGTTAGCTCAGGTAGCGCGCGTGGACGGGGCGGTGGGCCAGGCCGTGCGCCACGACGATCTGGTTGTCATCGGGGAGGAGGTCGAGCATGTTGTCACTCCAGCTGACGCCGTCGCCTGCAGAGAGCCAGACGCCTTTGGCTGGGCGGGCCACGCGCAGACGCAGGGTCTCCCCGTCCCGTTCGATCTGGAGGCCGGGATCGGGTAGGGTGAGGTATTTGAAAGGCTGCGGCCAGAGGGCGGCACGGCTGACCACGTTGCCGTCAACCAGGAGTCGCGCGCCGAGCACCAGGGAAGCATTTTCGTCAACGTTGAAGGTGCCCAATTCGGTGGCGCGGTTGGGCGGGAGCAGGAGCTTGCGGTGCTCCGTCGGCCCGGAGTCGCCGTCGAGCGTCCAGCTGCTCAATCGAAGTTCGGCCTCGACGGAATCAGGTGTGCCATTGACAGCCCATACCGCTGCGCCTTCCTTTACATCGGCTAGTGCTACGGCAAGCGGCGCAAGCTCGCGCGCGACGACGTAGTAGGCCGCCTTAGGGCGCAGCGCGTAGTCCACGACGGCCCAGCTTGTGGCGGGCCAGCAGTCGTTGAGCTGCCAGATCAAGGCGCCGGCGACGGAGTAGTGGTTGGGGCCAGCGAAGCGCCGCCGCCAGCCGCGAATGGCGGCAGCCAGCGCCTCGGCTTGGACCAGTTGCGTCGCATAGACGACCCCTTCCAGGTCGATGGGCATGCGTAGGGTATCGTTCAGGTAGACGGCCAGGCGTCGTGGGCCGCCCTCGGCCTTGTTATGAAAGTCCATCGTGCGGCTCTGAGGATAGCGCTCAGATGGTTCCGCGAATGACTCAATCGTCGCGAGATCGGGCAAGGCCTGCATCCCGAACTCGCTGACGAAGCGGCCTGCATACTCGGGGTATTTTTGGTAAGGAGCCATCTGGCCATGCCACACGTCCCAGGTGTGCCGGTCACCCACCGTACCATCATTTGGATTCTCCCCACCATAGGCGCTACCAGGCCAGTAGGGGGTCACGGGGTCCAGCAGCGCACAGACTTCCGGTAGCAGTCGTTCGTAGAGCGCACGGGCCGGAAATGGTGAAGCTACCAGATCTGTATCATCCGCCGGGTCATAGCGACCGAGGGAATGGGCCAGCATGTAATCCTCGTTGTTGCCGCACCACAGGGCGAGGGAGGGGTGGTGGCGCAGGCGGCGCACTGCCGCTTCGGCCTCGGCCAGGACGCTGGCCTGGAACTCATCGTAGGCGGGGTAGAGCCCGCAGGCGAACATGAAATCCTGCCACACGAGCAGGCCAAGCTCGTCACAGAGGTCGTAGAAAACCTCCTCCTCATAGATCCCGCCTCCCCACACGCGCACCATCGCCATGTTCGCGTCCGCCGCCATCTGGAGGAGCGCGCGGTAGCGCTCGGTAGGGATGCGCGGGATGAAGGAGTCAGCGGGAATCCAGTTGGCGCCGCCCCCGAAGATGGGAACGTTGTTGACCTCGAAGAAGAAGCTTGTCCCCGGCTCCTCCTCCAGCGGCTCCTGGCGCAACCGGAGGTGACGCATCCCCAGCCGGAGGGCCCGCCGGTCTAACTCTTCCTCCTCACGGAGGAGCGTTGCCACGAGGCGGTAGAGGGGTTGCTTGCCAAAGCTGTTCGGCCACCAGAGCTGAGGGGACTCTACTTCAAAGGTGTGTGTTAGCCTCTGGCCCTCAACGGGGAGCGCTACGCCACCTACCCGCTCGCCGGCAGGATCGTAAAGCGCCAGGCGAAGCGCAAGGCCAGCGGCGGTCGCCTGCCCCTCGACGTCGACGGTCACTGGAAGGGTCGAGCGGTCCAGCTCCGCGCTGACCTCGACCGGACAGTGCAGCTCGGCGATGCGCGCGTCGTAGGCCTCGAGACGAACCGCACGCCAGGGGCCGGCCGTGAGCAGGGTTGGCCCCCAATCCCACCCGTAATGGTACTGCGCCTTGCGGACGTACACGCGACTGGCATCCCCGTTCCAGACGTGCGAGACGCCATGCTGTACTTCCCGCTCTTTGCCGCGCCACCAGGCGGACTCGAACAAGATCCGTAATTCGTTGTGCCCCTCCTGCAGCAGTCGGCCGACGGGCACGCGCTGGGGGACGAACATGTTGTCGCTAACGAGAATCTTCTGCCCGTTGAGCCAGACGGTCGCGAAGGTGTCCAACCCGTCGAAGCAAAGGGTGATCGTGCGAGCATCCGTGTAATCGGGTGAAAGGTCGAAGTGGCAGCGATAGAGCCAATCCCGCTCACCGACCCATTGCACATCGAGCTCGTTCAGACCGATGAAGGGGTCAGGGATACGCCCGGCGGCCATCAAGTCCTGGTGAACGGTGCCAGGGACCGAGGCAGGTATCCAACCGTCGCCCGAAGAAAGGTCCTTGCTGAGGGGAGAGCCGTCCTTTCGCTCTTTCAACTGCCAACCGGTAGATAGATGAAGATGTTTCATGAGCGAACACAGGCCACAAAATGATCCGATTCTACCTCTACCAGAGTGGGACTTGCTACGGCAGAGTCTCCGTTTGTGTCTAAGGCTAGACCACTCTCGTAGAAGGCATAGCCCGCGGGCAGCGCCAGATCCAATGCCTCCAGCTCCACCTCTTGCTCGACCTCCTGCCATCTCTTATCCAGGCGCGGAACAGAGGCCATTAGCATTCTCGTGTAGGGATGAAGGGGGTTGGCGTATATTTTCACGGTGGAGCCCATCTCGACGACGACACCTCGGTGGAGAATCACCGATTTTTGGCTGATGTAGTAACCGAGCGAGAGATCATGGGTGATGAAAAGGATGGAGAGGCCACGCGATCTGAGGTCGGCCAGCAAGTTGAGGACATCGATGCGGGTGGATGCATCGAGCATGCTTATGATCTCATCGGCCACCAGAAACTCAACGTCTAGCAACAGGGCGCGGGCTATGAGAAGGCGTTGAAGCTGCCCGCCACTGAGCTGGTGGGGGAATTTGTTCAGGACCTGACGCGGGTTCAGGCCGACCGACTCCAGGGCGTGGTTAACCCTGTCGTTCCATTCCGGGCCGCTCACATGAGGAAAGAACTCGTCCCGGACGATCTTATAAACCCGATCCGCTTTGAAGATTGGGTTAAAGGAGCTAAAGGGATCTTGAAAAACACCCTGTACATTCCGGTAGTACTCTTTCAGTTCTCTTCCCTTAAGCGTGGTAATATCCGTGCCGTTGAAGATGATTGCCCCTGAACTTATCGGGATAAGACGCAACACCATCTTCCCAATTGTACTCTTCCCGCTTCCACTCTCGCCGATGAGCGAGATAATCTCTCCCTTGTCAACCTCGAAGCTGACGTTATTTACGGCGCGGAGTTCCTTCCCGCCGAACGTTCCAACCTGGTAGACTTTCGACACATTGTCGAGCTCAAGCATGCGCTTTGACCCCCTCCTGCGGTTCGATCGCTTCCAGTGCCATCCCCTCTTCCTGGAACACCGCCCAGCAGGAAACGAAGTGCTCCCTTTCGATCTCAAGGAAGGGGGGATCCTCCACACATTTGTCAAAGGCGAGCGGGCAGCGGTCCCTGAAGCGACATCCCGACGGCGGGTGGAGTAGCGATGGGGGCCTGCCGGGGATGCCAGATAGCTTTTTTTCATCATACCTCACCCCGACCTCTGGCAAGGAGGAGATGAGCAGTTTAGTATACGGATGCCGGGGTGAACTGGCAATCACATCCGTCGGCGCTTTTTCAGCCAGTTGCCCCGCGTACATGATCATGATGGTATCGGCAATCTGGTAGAGTACCGAAATATCATGGGTAATAAAGATGACGCTTTTCACGAACTCGCGGTCTCGAAACTCGACCAGCAACTCGGAGACTGCCTTTTGGGAGGAAACGTCGAGCGCCGAGGTGATCTCATCCGCGATGAGAAGTGAAGGATTCAGCAGAGTAGAGAGGACCATCACCATGCGCTGCTTCATGCCACCTGAAAGCTCGATGGGATACATATCCAGCACATCCGGTGACAGGCCGACCAGCTTGACCCTTCTCTCTAGTTCGGGCAGCGTGTCTTCGAAGCTGATCCCTCTGGAGCGGAGGAGTTCAGCGATCATCTTCCCGATCTTGCGCGTGGGATTCATGGCGCTCATGGCGTACTGAGGGATGAGGGAGACCTCTTTGAAGCGGTACGGATTCATCTTTTCCGTGTCCCAGATCGGCAGCTCCTGACCGTCGAGTTCCACCCTACCCTCGACGTACCTCATGCGCGGGGTCAAGCGGATGAGGCTCTTCCCCAGCGTGGTCTTGCCGCTGCCGGACTCCCCCGCCAGCCCCATGATTTCCCCATTCGCGATGGTGAAAGTGACGCCATCGAGCGCCTGAACATCCCCCTTCAGGGTTTGGTAATGAACTCGGAGGTTTTCTACTTTTAAGCTCACGTTCCTACATCTCCCTCAGTTTGGGGTTGAAGACCTCGTCCAACCCAACGTTCATGATATAGAGGGCACCGACGATGGCCGTGATCGCGAATCCTGGCGGCACGAACCACCACCACACACCAAGTTGAAGGGCGCTCCAGAGGACCGCGTTGTTCATCATGAGACCAAGCGACATGGCATTTGTTGGACCGAGACCGATGAAATCTAGCGTGGCAGCAATGAGAATGGCCCCGCCGAACTGGAGGATGAAGGTCATGAAGAGATAGGACATCATGTTCGGCGCGATCTCAAGAAAAATGATCTTCCAGGTGCCCATGCCGCTCAGCTTCGCGAGATCAACGAAATCGCGGGCGCGTAGGGAAAAGGTCTGCGCGCGGATCGCCCGTGCTGCCCACGGCCACGCCGTCAACCCGATAAAGACACTTTGTGAAAGCAGGTCTCTCACTTGAAGATAGGCAGCGATGATTAGAAGAATTGCTAAGGTTGGAATGACCAGCACGATGTTGGTCAGCATGGTGAGGAGCTCGTCGATCACACCGCCCCGATAACCAGCAACGAACCCCACCACCATTCCTACCAGGGTTGCAAGTCCTCCACCGACAATACCTACAAAGAATGACGCTCGGAGGCCGAGCACGAATTGTGTATACACATCCTGGCCGAATGTCGTGGTCCCGAACCAATGCTCGGATGATGGGGGCTGAGAAGCGGGGCCCACGTAATCGAGGGGTAAATAATCCGTAAACAGCGGTCCAACAAACGCGAGGAGTACAAATAGGAGAACGACCGCAAGGCCAATCCGCAGCTTGTTGTTCCGCAGCGCAAAGTAGAGCGTTTCATTTCGCTGCTCTGCTTCACTTGGCTGGACTGCTTCCTGTACTGTTGTCGTCATGCTGCTGCTCCTTGCATCCCTGTGCGCGTTCGCGGATCGATAAGGACGTAAACGATATCAATCGTAAAGTTGGCGATCAACACGCCAATGATGATAAAGAGGAAGCATCCCTGGAGGAGGAAGTAATCCTGATTCTGGATCGCCTGGAGAATCAGGTAGCCGATTCCGGGATATGAGAATACGATCTCTGTGACGAGCGCGCCCGCAACGATGACGCCAAGCTGAAGTGCCAGGCCGGTGACCTGGGGAAGGATCGCATTTCTGAACGCGTACTGTCTGATCAAACTTCTTGGTGCCCCCAGATCCTCAAGATAGTGCGAGTAATCCGATTCGAGCTCGTAGATGATCATGTTCCTCATTCCAATCGCCCACCCGCCAAACATGACTAGGAAGAGGGAGGCGAAGGGTAAGAACCAGTGCCTCAGGACGCTCCCGATAAATTCCAAGGAGAAGGAGGGGCGCAGCGCGTAGCTATAGGCACCCGAGATGGGAAAGATGCCCAGCACGATGCCAAAGAACCAGGCCAGCAAGATCCCGAGCCACATGTAGGGCGTCGCCGTCAGGATGTACCCAACTGGCAACAAGGTGTTATCAAGCCGCCTGGATCGCGCGGCATAAGCGCCGAACTTGTTGCCGGCGTACCAACTGAGCAAGATTGCGGGAAGTAGGAGGGCGAGGTCATAGGGCAGGGCGTTCATGATAACCTCTGTCACCGGGGTGGGAAAGAGATAAATGCTTGTTCCGAGGTCACCGTGCAACAGCGCAATCCAGAAATTAAGGTACTGCTGCCAGAGCGGCTGATCCAAGCCAAAGGCTTGCGTGTAAAAACCGAACATCACCTCCGCCGCTTCGGCACGCAAGCCGGCTCGCGAGAGCATCGTCTGAACAGGATTGCCCGGCATAAAGCGCGGGATCAACCAGTTGATCGTCGCGGCAATGAAAAAAGTGAGAAGATAGACGAGTATCTTTCGCCCGAAATAGCGTCTCACGTTGCCCTCCTCTTTGAAAGACGTCTATAGGGAAGCACTACCCCCCATTTGATGAAGCAGAGGGACGAGTCCATGTCACGACAGTCAGCACGGGGGCGCATCGGGATGCGCCCCCCGCTGTTTACGAACTGCCCCTACTCATGATGCAAGACCGGAAGGCTTGCGGTAGGGGTGGGGATAGGTCACGCTACTGCCCAGCCTCTGCAGGCTCCAACTCGGGGAGCATAAAGATGGAGCCCATGTTCCAATATCCGCGCCAGGTGGCAGGCAGCGCGTCGGGCGTATCTTCGGCTGCTGTCGGCCAGTTCGTCCAGGTGCCAGTGTTATACTGGGACCACAGACCGTTGTACCACAAGGGGATTAGCGGCATATCCGTGAGTTGGATCCGCTGGATCTGCGAGATGATCTCCTGCATGGCTGCCTCATCCTCAATCGGGGTCAGGGCCAGCTGGTCCACGAGCTCGAAGACTTCCTCGTTGACGTAAAAGCTGTAGTTGCCGTTCGTCATCGTATCTTCGACCGGGTGCTGGAAGATCCAGTCGTAGTAGGTCCACGGGGTGTTGCTTATCTGCGCCTCATTGCTGATGGCCATTTCATAGGTACCCGTATTCCGTGCATCGGAATATCCACCGAAGTCCGGGAACTCAGCCTGCAGGTTAATACCCACCGCCTGTGCACTCGTACCGATGACCCTGGCCGCTTCCATCCAGTCCGTCCATCCATTCGGAACGATGATGGACAACTCAATCTCGGAGCCATCGGGTGCCTCGACGAATCCGTCGCCATCGGCATCGACGTAGCCGGCCTCGGCAAGAAGCGTGCGGGCTTGCTCCTGATCGTAACTGAAGCCCAGTTCCTCAACCACCGCCGGGTCTATGAATTGCTCCCAAGTGGGAAGTAGGCCGGTCGGGTTGGCGGCCTGGACGATATTGCCGTAGACCACCTCGACGATCTGGTTCACATTAATGGCGTAAGCCATCGCTCTGCGGAAGGCCGGGTCATCCAGCGGCGGCGTGTTGGTGTTCATGATCAACCAGGCGGTATTAGCGGAGAGCATGTACGGTGCTTCCGGGAAGTACGTCTGGATTCCATAACCGCCATCCACCAGGGTTGCGATACCCGGCAGGAAGTTGTTGCTCAGGTCGACTTGGTTCTGGAGAAGCAGACCGAGCGCGACATTGTTGCTGGGGTTGACGATGTCGACGATGCGGGTTGGTGCGACGTCGAGACCGAGTGCGTCGGTGGCCCACCAATCAGGGTTCTTCAACCAGACCATTCGATCCTGGCTGTGGGTCTCATACGCGTAGGCGCCGGAGCATACGGGGTTCTCGTTGGCGCCAGTCGCCACTTCCTCAGGTGTTTTCTCTTCCCAGATGTGTTGCGGAACAATGGCCAGGGTGTATAGCAGGTTGGCCCATTCTTGGTAGGAGGGCTCGCTGAAGGTGAACTCGACCGTACGCTCGTCCACCGCCTCAGCGCTCTCCAACCAGTTCCATAAGGGCTGGTAGTAAACACCCTCGATCTGACCCAGCTCGACGGTAAATACGACGTCTTCGGCCGTTAACGGCTCGCCGTCCTGCCACGTGATGCCCTCTCGGACGTTCAGCGTATACACGTTGTCGCTGGTCCATTCCCCGCTCTCTGCGAGCCAGGGGGTATACTCATTGGTCAAGGGGTCATAGAGGAACAATGTTTCATAGCAGAGCCCTAGAGTTCCCATTGCATAGCTACCCGTGCTTAGTGGATTCCAGGTGGATGGCGGGCCCCACTGTGTTCCGCTGGTGTAAAGGGTCTCGTTCCGTGGATACCTAGCACCCAGCGCTACAGCATCTTCTGCTTCAGCGCCTTCCGCTTCGCCTTCCTCTTCCTCTTCGGGGACAGCCGCGGCTGTGGCCTGCGCGGCAGCCATGGCGGCTTCCGCTTCGGCTCTTGCAGCCTCCAGTTCCTCCTGAAGCGCGGCCACTTCCTCTTCGGTGATGGCGCCTTCTGTGGCCTCTTCTAGCTGCGCCTGCAGTTCGGCAATGCGCGCTTCAGCTTCTGCGATGGCCTCACTATCCTCGGCGACCTCAGGTTGAGTCCCTTGCGCGCAGGCAGCGAGCAGCACGCTTGCTGCTAACAATAAGATGGACAAAATGACTGTTGCTCGTTTCATCTACTTACTCCTCCTGAATGAGTTGGAATGATTTGAGTTGTCGGAGATACGCACGAGATATTGCTATTCACTCGCCTGATCGTTGCGGATTGTCACCTCCTCCAGGTAGAAACCCCTTATATCCCTTATCTTTGAATTTGGCACTGGGAGCGCTCCCAGCAGATGAAACATCTATTCCGCTTTCCTTGTTCTCGATTCAATGGTCACGGGATATCGCCCCACAACTCTCGCGAATGACCAATTGCGTGGGTAGGATGAGACGGCGAGTCGCCTCCTTGCCATTCTCCACGATATCCAGCAGGGTCTCGACCGCAATCACACCGCTCTGGCGAATAGGCTGGCGCACCGTGGTAAGCGGCGGTTGGGTCGTGGCGGATGCCTCCAGATCGTCGAAGCCGATCACCGCCACGTCGTGAGGCACGCGGCGACCCGCCTCGCGCAGGGCGCGTAGAGCGCCAAACGCCATTTTGTCCGAGGCCGCGAAGATAGCGTCCACCTCCGTCGCCATTAGCCGCCGCGCCGCCAGATAGCCGCTGGTCTCCAAAAAGTCGCCCTCTACCATTAGTTCGTCCCGGACCGGCAGGCCGCGCTCGACTAAGGCGTCGACGTAGCCCTGACGGCGATCGTGCCCGACAGATGTACTGCTCGGGCCGGCGATATGACCGATGCGGCGCCGTCCAAGGCGGATCAGATGGGTGACAGCATTGTGCGCGCCGACAAGATTGTCGACATCCACGTAGTTGACCGGACCCTCAACCAGGGGTCGGCCAATGATTACAAACGGCAGGTTGCTATCCAGGAGGCGGGGAATGAGCGGATCACTCGCAAGGGAAGAGGAGATGATGACGCCATCGGTCAGACCGCGGCTGAGCACGCGGGGGTAGAGGTCCTGCTCCTCAGCCTCGGTGTGAAACATGAACAGGGAAAGGGTGTACTCCCGCGCGTTGCAGGCCTGGGCGATACCCTGGATCAAACGGGGAAAGTAAGGGTCAGCAAAAATGGACTGGACCGTGCGAGGGATGATCAGCCCGATGACGTGGGTCCGTTGAGCGGCAAGCGAGCGTGCAGCGGCATGGGGATGGTAACCCGTCTCCTCGATAACCTTCAGGACGCGCTCGCGAACCGTAGGGCTCACGTTCTCCTGATTGTTGATCACACGAGAGACCGTTGAGCGCGACACGCCAGCGCGTTTGCCAATCTCCTCCAATGTGAGATTCTGCACGCATCCCCTCCTTGGGAGCCCTCTGATTAGTGCCGCCTCTATCCCGTGAACGGAAGGCGTTCTCCGGGTAAAGCGATAAACGCTCATGAGAGCGCTCTCACGATGTTAACGTCATCTTAACAGAAACGGCAGGCCAAGTCAAGAGCCTCGTGTGATACGGTTATTCGTCCAAGCTTGATCGAATGGCAATCGGCACAGCCGCTTCGTTGAGCAGCGATCGATAATGATGGCAGGTACGTTGGTGTACGACTTGCTGTGGGGTCAATCAGTCGTTGGGGACGGTACACACGGGCATGCGAGTGTTCGCCGAACCCGAAAGTGTGAGTATTCTTGTGAGGAGAAGACAACGTGAAGAACCGAGGTTTTTCCCTACTAGTCGTACTGCTACTCGCCCTGTCCCTGATCCTGGCAGTTCGTCGCGGCGAGGACGCCGGGGAAGTGGCCAAGCCTGAGATCGAGGAAGCAGAGATCGGCGAGCCTGAGATCGGCGAAGAAGTGATTGGCGAGCCTGAGGTCGGTGAACAAGAGATCGGCGAACCCGAGATCAGCGAAGAAGAGATCATCGAGGAAAAGGAAGTCGTTCCGCTACCGCGCAGATGGGGAGCATAGGCTATGCTAGGGGCGCGGCTAGCCGATCTGAACTGCTGCCAGTGCGGAATCGGATGAGTTACTTGGGAATCGTAAAGGAGACTAGAGATTGGAGACTAGACGGCAGTGGTCTGTGATTAGTGGGTAGTGATCAGTGGGTATTGATCGAGGGCTCGTTAGCCACTACTCCCAAGTATCCAATCCGCATTCCGCATTCTGCATTCCACAGTCTCCAATCTCTAGTCTCCAGTCTACAGTCTCCTCCTCCCGAAAAACTCCCTTTTAGGAGGAAGTCATCAGTCAGGTCTTACGGAAACTGATCTAGATCGATGATCCCATCCCACGGGGGCGGGAAACCTTCGCGTTCCCACCCCTCTTGTATCCGCCTTAACTCCTGTTTTTCTCGACCACGTGCGAAGCGCTCCAATGTATCGCCGAGCATGTCTATCCTGCTCAGCTCTACGTGGATTCGATCCCACCCCTCTTGAAGGTCTTGCCAGGTTGCAGGATCCAGCCACTGGAGCAGCGCTTGGTCATTCTCTGGGCCCCGATATGTCAAGTCGTTCATGCCGCCTCTACTGCTGCAACGGCGGCAGTTCCAACGTCGGCAATGCCCCCTCGATCTGCGGCCGCTGGCCCTCCAGCCAAGGCGGGAGGATCAACAGCTCGCCCAGGCGGGCCGGGTCCTCATCCCGGTCGAAACCCGGACCATCCGTTGCCAGCTCAAAGAGCACGCCCCCTGGCTCGCGGAAGTATACGGACTTGAACCAGAAGCGGTCGATCTGCGGGGTGGGCTGGAGTCCAACTGACTGGATCTTCCTCTGGAGCGCCATCTGCTCTTCCGAATCGTGCACGCGCCACGCCACGTGATGGATCCCGCCAGTTCCCCCTCGCCCGCGCCGCTCGCTCGGCAACTCCTTCACCTCGACCAGCTTGCCGGACTCGCCGCCGTCGGCACCGTAACGGTGCCAGCCATCCTCGACGTCGATTGGGGTGAACCCGAGATACTCCGTAAGCAGCGCCTCGGGCTGAGCCAGCCTATTCTCCCATAGGCGCGTCGAATGCATGCCGCGCAGTTGATGGTCAAGCGGGACCGGGCTGTTTTCCCACGGCACAAAGTCGCGCTCCTCGTCAATCTCCACGATGGCAAGCCGCAGGCCGTGCGGGTCGGTAAAGGGAAGGGTGCGCTCCCCGAAGCGATGCTCGACGGGCGCACCCTCCACATCGAAGCGCTCCAACCGCTGCTGCCAATAGTCCAGGCTCCCCCTCGGCACGGCGAAGGACACTTCCACGGGCATTCCGGCGCCTAAGCGGGCTGATTGGAGGCCGGGCCAGGGGAAGAAGGTCAGATCGGTCCCCGGGCTACCTGCCCCATCGGCGTAGAAGAGGTGATAGGTGCCCGGATCGTCCTGGTTGACGCTCTTCTTCACGAGGCGCAGGCCCAGTACACCGACGTAGAAATTGAGGTTTTCCTGTGCATCACCCGCAATGGCGGTGACGTGATGGATTCCATGGACTGCAGGATTCATCGTGTGCTCCTCTCTGTCTAGATGACTTGAGTTATTCGGGAATCGTGCACAAGACTATAAAGGGGAAGGGGGAAAAGGGAAAGGAGGCGTTGCGCCAAGCAGTCCGTTTCCCACGCGAAGCGTCCCCTTTCCAATCTCCAATCTCTAATCTCTAGTCTCCAGTCTCCAGTCTCTAGCCTCCAATCTCTAGTCTCCCGTCTCATTTCCTCACTTCAGATGCTTATCGAAGAAGGCAACCGTGCGCGTGAGCAGCAGATCATAACTCGTACCGACGAAGTTGTGGGGTTGATCCGCGTAGGCGTAGAATTCTACGTCCTTCCCAATGGCAAGCAACTCGTCGCGGAGGCGCACCGACCACTCGAACGGCACGGACTCGTCCAGTTCGCCGTGATGGATCGCCACGGGCGCCGTCACGTGGTGCAGGTAATTGATCGGCGAGATGCGCGCGTAGAGTGCAGGATCCTCCTCCGGCAAGACAGTATAACCCCGCCGGGCTCTCTCACTGCCACCCCCCCATCGCGCGCGGCGCCGCTCATAGGTCTCGACCTCATCCGCACTCATCGAGCCATAGACCAGCGCCGCCTTGACATCATCTGTCACCGTTAGTGCTCGCAGGGTGATACCGCCACCCATGGAGTGCCCCCATAGACCAATATTCTCAGCCTGCGCCTCGGGCAATGCTTTCGCCAACTCGATCAGGTTCAGCACATCAATTGCGTACCCGACACGGAACTGGTCGGGTCCCGTATCGGAGCCCCGGTGGTTTCGGTAATTGGTGTGGAGCACGAGATAGCCCGCACGCGCGAGGGCATCGGCGTACTTCGTCGTGTAGGTCAGAGTTTCATAGCTATCGCGTGGCATGTAGCCATGGTTGACCAGGATGACTGGGAATGGGCCACGACCCGTCGGGATGTTCATAAAGCCGCCGATCATCAAGCCATCGCTGGGGTAGCGAATCAAGTAACGGGTGAAGGCGTTGTTCCGCTCCAGTGCGGAAACTCGCTTGATCTCTCCCTCAACGCCGTAGTCACGTGCGCGCAGTGCCTCAACGCTTAACCACGCGTTCGGATCGGAGGGCGCGGATACGGCCGACCTGGAGGTGGAGGAACTGCGTGAACCGCTTCCACCCACCGCCAATGCCGCCCTTGGAAGCGCACTCAGGGCGCGCGCAATCTCGCCGCCGTTGGCGACCGTCACCTCCCCGGCCTTTGCCCAGGGGACATCCTCCTTCCACTCTTGGAGCACCGCCCGTTGCAGGCGTATCGCGTAGTGGTTGCCCATGTCGGTGACGAGGGATGTCGGCAAGCCGAAGAACGTGAGGGGCTCGCCGACGGCGAAGTAGGCCCGCCGCAGCGCGGGACGTGCGTCCAGCAGGGCCTGCCGCCGCGCGACAATCTCGGTGAAGGAGCGGGTACCGTCCCATCCGTCGGGCAACGGGTCGGGCGTCTGATAGCGGCGCCGCAACGTCTCGTCGTACCCGGCATGATGCAGGTCATCAAAGATGTTGACCAGCGCCACACTATTGCTCTCTGGACGCCACTGCATGATCCCCTTTTGGAAGGCCTGGCTCACAAAGCCATCGTGCAGGTAGCGCTCCGAGATGGGATAGCCGACACGCTGCACGCCCCATTGTGCCAGAGCAGTACGGAAGCGAGCGTGGTCATCATCGCATACAGAAAAGCCGCCCGTCTCGGCAAACGTAAGACAGGCCCCTTCCTGCCAGAGCGGCGCTGCGGCAACAGGCGACAGAGGAGGTAGCCCACCCAGCAGAAGTCCAAAAACGAGCAGCATCGCGATTGCCCGTAATAAAGCGCTGTGGAACATGAGATGAAAATTCCTTTCGACAGAAGGGCAGCAAGCCACCCAAGCCTTCATAAACACGGTAATGTAGCCAGCAGTGGCAGTCCACGCAAGCATCCCTCGCTCGCCTGACAACACGTCCCCTCGCCGTAGCAAGAATCCCGTACTAACAGTTGAACAACACGGGACATTCCTGGGCGAACCACCATAGGGTTTTTCAAGGACGACACTCTGCCAAGGATACGATACAAATGTGCAGAACCTGTGCAAGCGCAGCACAAACTACCTCTTCCGGCACAAGTCTGCCCAATCGTTTGTTAGTGCAGAATCAAGGGAGCTTTTTGGGAGTGCGGAGTGCGGAATGCGGAATGCGGAATGCGGAGTGCATATTGGAAAGTGGGGACTGGAGATTGGAGTCAGGACACCAGTAAGGACGACGGCAAGGACAGTGGTTTACTATAGTAGTGTATAGCGTTAAGCTACAGCAGTCTACCGCGGGTAGTACTGGCCGAGAAAGACCATAGATAGTCATATTGATAATCCAACAAGGAGGTAATTACAATGGCCTGGGTAATTGATCCGGCTCACTCGACGATTGAATTCACGGCGAAGCACATGATGTTCACGAAGGTACGTGGGCAGTTCGATTCCTTCGAGGGAACACTCGATATAGATGTGCAGAACCCGGAGAACTCTTACGTCGAAGGCACGGTGGAGATCGACAGCATTGATACCGGTGACAACGACCGTGATAACCACCTACGCTCGCCCGATTTCTTTGATGTGGAAAACCACCCGACGATGACCTTCCGCAGCACGCGCATCGAGCGCACGGGCGACAACGAGTTCAAGGTGTATGGTGACCTCACCATACGCGGTACCACCCGCGAGATTGTGTGGGATGTCGAGGCGGCAGAGTTGGGGAACGATCCATGGGGCAACCCGCGCCTGGGCTTCAGTGCCGAAACCAAACTGAACCGCAAGGATTTCGGGCTGAACTGGAACGTGGCATTGGAAACAGGCGGCTGGCTGGTGAGCGACGAGATCAAGATCAACGCCGAGGTACAGGTTGTTCCTTCTCCCGAGGACGTCGCGGAAACGGCTGAGGCGGAGATGGAGATGACTACCGTGTAAGCTGGCGAGAACAAAACCAACCGGGAGAGAGATGATAGGTAAAGGGGGCGTCTTGATGGCGCCCCCTTTCTTCGTTCTTGGCTACCTTTGGATAAGCAGCTACCCTAATGCACCATCTGGGAATGTGGAATGCGGATTGCGGATTGCGGAATGATTCGAGTGCGGAGTGTGGAGTGTGGAGTGTGGAATGAGGTGGGAATTTGGCTATACCACGACGGCGCAGCAAATCATATTCGGGGCGGGCGCGGTTACGCGACTGGTCGAGGTCGTGGCGCCGTACGACTGGCAGCGGTTGATGCTCTGCACTACGCCTCATCTTCGCGAGAATGGGAGTGTTGACGGGGTCGTGGCGACGCTGGGGAATCAGCTGGTGGCGATCTACGAGGAGGTCGAGCCGCATGTGCCCGGGTACCAGGTCAAGGAGGCGGTTGCGCTGGCTGTGGAGCAGGAGGTCGAGGCGGTGATCGGGCTGGGGGGCGGCAGCGCGATCGGCATGGCAAAAGCGGTTAGCATGACGCTGGAGGCGCGGCGGAGCGGGCGCGGGGAAGCTCGTGCTGCCTACCCCACCCAGCAGCCGTTGGTTCCAAGCGTCGCCATCCCGACGACTTATGCTGGGTCGGAGATGACGCCTGTCTACGGCGTGACGCACACTCAGCCAGATGGCTCGACGCGCAAGGTGACGGTTCGCGACGAGAAGGTGACACCCAAGGTAGCCCTCTACGACCCTGAGCTTACGTTGAGTCTACCACCGGCGCTGACGGCCTCGACCGGCATCAACGCGCTAGCGCACTGCATCGAGGCCGTTTACTCGCGAACGCGCAACCCGCTCTCCACGAGTGCCGCTTTACGGGGCATCTATCACATCAGTCGCTCGCTGGCGCGCTGCTATGCTCACGGCAATGAGCTGGAAGCGCGCACGGAGATGCAGATTGGAGCGCACCTGGGCGGCACGGCGCTGGCGACCGTCGAGATGGGGCTGCACCACGGTACGGGGCACGTGCTGGGCGGTACGGCAGGGGTACCGCACGGCATTGCGAACTGTATCGTCCTCCCACATGCGATCCGCTTCAATGCGACCGCGGTCGCCCCCCAACTGGCACTGGCCGCCGAGGCGATGGGTATCGACCATGATGGTAAGAGCGACGAAGCGCTGGCCTACGCCCTCGCCGACCACCTGTACGACCTCATCGGACAGTTGGAACAGCCGCAGCGCCTGCGCGATGTCGGTGTCCCCCGTGACCTCCTGCCCCGGCTCGCTGAGAACATGCTGAAGAGTAAAGCGATCGCCAATAATCCGAAGCCGCTCACCTCCGTCGAGCAGGCGCTCGCCTACCTTGAGGCGATGTGGTAGTGCCACTTTCGCGATCGATGTGAGGCAGGCTGTGGTTCGATTATGAAACGTGTTCCACAGATTACACCCGAAGAAGCGGCGCAGCTCGTCAAGGATGGCGATGTCCTGATGGCGGGCGGTTTCGGCATGACCGGCAACCCCGTCCACCTGCTTCACGCCCTGGCCGAGACGGGCGTGACCGACCTCACCTATATCGGCAATAACGTCGGCGAGCCGGGACTGGGCGGCGGGCGCCTGCTGCGTACTGGGCAGATCGCCCGAGCCATTGGCTCCTACTTCACCAGCAACCCCGAGGCGGTGGAGGCAGCCCAGGCGGGGAAGCTGCAGGTGCAGCTCATCCCTCAAGGATCGCTGGCAGAGGCGATTCGCGCGGGTGGTGCCGGTCTCGGCGGCTTCTACACCCCGACAGGGTACGACACCGTCCTCGCTGAGGAGAACGAAACGCGCGAGATCGAGGGCAAAAGCTATGTCTTTGTACCCGCCCTGCGCTCCGATGTCGCCTTCATCCGGGCCTGGCGGGCCGATACGGCGGGTAACCTGGTCTATCGGTTGACAGAGCAGAACTTCAACAAGGCGATGGCGACCGCCGCCGACCTCGTCATTGCGGAGGCAGAGCAGATCGTCCCCGTCGGTACCCTCGACCCCAACGAGATCCACACGCCGGGCACCTACATTG
>JALZCF010000135.1 GCA_030863245.1 Chloroflexota bacterium | reverse complement strand
AACCCAGGGCGTGCCCTCGATGGCGCGTAGCATTGCCCAAGCGGTCGTGATGAAAGATTTAAACGTCTTCTTCCTCACCGATGCTGACGGCCAGGTGCCGCTGGAAGATGGGCATGGGCTCGGGCTCTATTATCACGATTGCCGCTTTCTCAATGGCTATGAGTTGAAGCTGGCTGGTATACAACCAAACGTGCTGGTCTCAACCGCAGCACGCGGCTTCATGGCCATCTTTGAATTGAGCAATGCAAGAGATATCAAGATAGCGGATGGCAGCGTCATCAGTAAGGAGGACATTGGGATCACATGGGAACGAGTAGTCGATCATGCCCAGCTCACACTCCACGATCGGATTACCCTTAAGAACTTCGGGCTCGAGCAGATCACGTTCCCGCTGTCGCTCACTTTTCAGCCTGGGTTTGAAGACGTATTTGTCGTCCGCAGGTTCCTGGCGGAGAAACCGGGCACGCTGCATCCACCGGCGTGGAAAGATGGTATACTCAGCTTCCTCTATGATGGCGCCGACGGCCTCTATCGGCGCCTAGCGATCCACTTCGCGCCAACACCCAAAGCGACGGACGGTACCACGGCGCACTTTCAAATCACGTTACAACCTAGAGAAAGCAAACAGATTTTAGTTTCGCTCGACCTTGCTGAATCAACGGATCGTAGTGCAGTCCAGACGCACGTGCACCAGCAAGCCGACCTTGAGCAGGTTGAGACCATCATACAGCGCTCTGCCGACCAGTGGCTCGGCCATTACACGAGGATCCGTAGCGATAGCGTGTTGCTGGACAAGATCCTGGAGCGTTCGTTCCGCGATCTAGGTGTATTGAGGAGCATGATCGGCGACGAGCAATTCTTCGCAGCCGGGATACCCTGGTTCGCCACCTTGTTTGGGCGCGATAGCCTCATCACAGCCCTCCAAACCCTCGCCTACGACCCAGACATCGCGGAGCAGACGCTCCGGGTGCTGGCTAGACACCAAGGACAACACGTGGACGAATGGCAGGACGAGCAGCCGGGCAAAATCCTGCACGAACTGCGGATCGGCGAGCTCGCGCGGCTGGGGGAGATTCCCCATACGCCCTATTACGGCACAGTCGACGCCACATCGCTCTTCCTGATCTTGGTTGGCCGCCATGCTGCTTGGACCGGGGATCTGACTGTCTTCAACGATTTGAGAAGCCATATTGAGCATGCGCTGGAGTGGATGTCGCAGTACGGCGATCGGGAAGGCGACGGTTACATCGAGTACGAGAGCGAGTCGACGTCAGAACAAGGACTTATCAACAAAGGGTGGAAGGATTCGGGGAATGCGATTGTTAACGACGACGGCAGCCTGGCCAAGCCCCCGATTGCGCTGGTTGAGGTGCAAGGCTACGCCTACCTAGCCAAGCTAACCCTGGCTGACCTCTACCAGCGAGCCGGAGAGCCGAAGCGGGCAGCTCAACTCCGGCACGAGGCGGAGGAACTGCGCGCGCGGTTCAACCGCGACTTCTGGCTGGAGGACAAGGGCTTCTATGCGCTGGCGCTCCAGGCTAGCAACCGCCCGGCTGCCGTCCTGTCGTCAAATCCAGGTCATGCGCTTTGGTCAGGGATAGCCGATCCTGACAAGGCACGCCGGACGGTTGAAGCATTGATGGCCGACGATATGTACAGCGGCTGGGGCGTTCGCACCCTCTCCACAAAAGAGCGGCGCTACAATCCGATCGGGTACCACCTGGGCACCGTGTGGCCACACGATAACTCGTTCATCGCCGCCGGGTTCCGGCGCTACGGGTTTGATGATGCCGCCTTACGCATTTTCATGGGTACGCTTGAAGCAACAATGTACTTCGATGGGTACCACCTGCCAGAACTCTTTGCAGGTTTTCCACGGGAGGATTACCATGTTCCCGTCCGGTACCCCGTGGCCAACCACCCGCAGGCCTGGGGAGCTGGAACTGTCCCCTATCTGCTCGAGACCATGCTGGGGCTCGTGCCCGAGGCATTTGAGCATTGCCTCCGGATCGTCCATCCGATCCTACCGCATTTTATTGATCGTGTTGAGGTCCACCGGCTGCAGGTCGGGCAGGCCCATGC
>JALZCF010000114.1 GCA_030863245.1 Chloroflexota bacterium | reverse complement strand
GTGTAACGGCAGCGAGCAGAGAGCAGTGAGCAGTGGGTAGCAGGAGTCGGCGGCTGGCAGGGTGACACGGCATACCAGTAAGACACGAAGGACACAAAGGATTCACAAAGGCTCTTCGTAACGTCTTGGTCTTCTACTGCCTTGGTGGTAAAGTCGTTAGCCGTTTCACCCCTATACCTCCACACCTCCACCCGCCGTTCCGCTCCCCGCTCCCCGCTCCCCGCTCCCCGAACTATAATCTCCGCTCTTCCCCCCTCGCTTCTCCACTAGGCGGATATCGGTGATATGCATGCCCCGATCCACGGCCTTGGCCATATCGTAGATAGTGAGTGCGGCAACGGAGACAGCTGTAAGCGCCTCCATCTCGACACCCGTTTTGCCGCTCACGCGTACCCGTGCCTCAATCTCGACGCGTGCCTCTTCCTCATCGAAAGAGAAGTGTAGGGAGATGTGGTTTAGCAGCAGGGGGTGACACATCGGGATCAACTCATGTGTTCGCTTTGCCGCTTGAATCCCCGCGATCTGCGCGACCGTTAGCACATCCCCCTTCTTCATCGCCCCCTCACGAATCAGCCGCAGCGTCTCCGGCCGCATCCGCACCCGACCCCGCGCCACCGCCACCCGCTCCGTCACGGCCTTATCCCCCACATCCACCATCCGCGCCCGCCCGTCCTCATCCAGGTGCGTCAATCCCCTCGACCCCATCCTCTCTCCTTTCAGAAGTGTAGGGGTGTAACGGAAGGATGAAGGATGAAAACGACTACGGCGTCATCCGTTGGCCGTTACACCGCCACACCCTTACACTCCCATACCCCTACACGCCGTTTGGTCCACCTCGATCAGCCAAGTATTATATAGGCAGTCAACAATAAGGAGGAAGAATGATATTCGGACGGGCAAAAAGCATTACCGAGAGTTTGAAGAAGACGCGAGAGTCGGTGTTTGGGCAGATCGGTGACTTGCTGGGACCGAGCGAGATCGACGATGAGTTCTGGGAAGACTTGGAGATGCTTCTTATCCAGGCAGACATCGGCACGCAGACGACTATCGAGTTGGTGGACTGGCTTCAGGATCAGGTGGACGAGCGCGCGCTCCGTCGGCGCGAGCAGGTGCGCGATCTGCTCAAGGAGCGCATGGTGCAGATTCTGGAGCAGGCAGAGGGCGAGTATCTCCCGGCTCGGCGTATGTTGAACGTCGTGCTGATTGTAGGCGTGAACGGTTCCGGCAAGACGACGACCATCGGCAAGCTTGCCGACATGCACCAGGAACGTGGGGACAAGGTCATCCTGGCTGCCGCCGATACCTTCCGTGCCGCCGCCATCGACCAACTCAAGATCTGGGGGGATCGCGCGGGAGTGGACGTGATCGCCCATTCCCCTGGCAGCGACCCCGGCGCCGTGGTCTTCGACGCGTTGCAGGCTGCCTTTGGACGGCGCGAGGCCAGTGTCGTCATCATCGACACCGCCGGCCGACTCCAGACCCAATTCAACCTCATGGCCGAACTGAGCAAGATCCACAGCATCGCCGCGCGCCAGGTCCACGACGCGCCCCATGAGGTCCTACTGACCCTGGACGCGACGAGCGGCCAGAACGCCCTATCCCAGGCCAAGCACTTCACCAAAAGCGCCGAACTGACAGGCGTCATCATAACCAAGCTCGACGGCGCCGCCAAGGGCGGCATGGCCCTCGCCATCGCTAACCAATTCGGTCTCCCAATCAAATTCGTCGGCACGGGCGAAAAGATCGAAGACCTCCGTCCCTTCGACGCCCGCGAGTACGTCGACGGTCTGTTTAGCTAATTGCGGATTGCGGATTACACAAACTATGTACATGCAACGTGCAACAGCCGACTCATCAGAAGGACTTAGGATGAACACAATCGGACGAAATGACCCCTGCTGGTGTGGCAGCGGGAAGAAGTATAAGAAGTGTCATTGGAAAGCAGACCAACAAGCGGTAGCGGAACGCGCTGCCAAAGAGCAGGCGCGCCAGGCGCGCCTGGAGGCACTCGGGCACCCGGGTGACGCCGAGATGCGCGAGCGCTATGAGAAGTTGACCGGCCAGCCAGCGCCCTCCGGGCCCCTCCCCGATCAGGTACGGGAGACCATCCTGGAGATGTGGCAGCAGGAGCAACTCGCCAAACAGGCGCGCGAGGCGCTAGACGGCGAGCGTGAAAAATGGGCTGGCTACTTCGAGGAGAACGAGGAGGAGTTTGAGGCGGTTGCCGCCGAGTTGGCCCAGGATCCGTACTTCGACAGGTTTGAACTCACTCCTGCGAACCAGAAGAAAGTACGCAGCCAACTCGGTCCCTTGCCGGTCGATGGAGAGAACGAGGCACGCCGTGAGTATGCGGCCGAGGCGCTTGCTATCTCCTTGGACGAGTCAGATCGGGAGTTCTTCCATGGTGCGCTGCTTGCTCTCCTGCCCGAGCTGATCGAGGAGGAGAACATGAAAGCCGCCTATGTTGTGGAACGCTGTGCCGATCGCGTGCTCGACCCCGAGGCGCCGATCAGTCCTTTCCTGCAGGATGTGGTCGTGCGCAGCCTGACAGATTAATCTCCCACTTCTGGCCGATTGTCATGTCAACTTATTGACAGTAGGTATCTTGTCTGTATAATCAGATTGAATATAATGTGACTAGTACACATTGTTACAGCTTTCTTTCTAGGGAGATAGATTCATGAAGAATCAAGCCGCTTACTCTATCGGTGACGTTGCTTCGGAATTAGACGTTCATCCACAGACGCTGCGCAACTGGGAGCGTGCGGGGCTGATCAAGCCCACGCGGGTCGCCGGGAACCGCCGCGTCTATTTCGATGATGATCTGGAACTATTAAGGTATATCGTGCAGCTGGAGCGCGAGGATGGGCTTCGCGTTGCAGGGATCCGCAAGGTTCTTGAACTAGAAGGCAAGCTCTAATGCCCACCATCCGTGTTGTGCTGGCGGACGACCACGCGGTCGTCCGCGAGGGAACACGCCAACTCCTGGAACGAGAATCGGATATCGAAGTCGTTGGCGAGGCAAGTGATGGCGCGGAAGCTATCCGCCTGGTCGAGACCCTTCAGCCGGACGTGGTGGTGATGGATGTGCGCATGCCCGGGATGGGAGGTGTCGACGCCACCAAGGCGATCAAAGAGCGCTTCTCCAATGTCGAGGTGCTCGTCATGACCGCGTTCGAAGATGATGAGTTTGTCTTCACCCTGCTCGAGGCAGGCGCCAGCGGATACCTACTGAAAACCGCACCGGTCAAGGAGCTGATCAAAGCGATCCACGAGGTGGCGGAGGGGCAGTCAGCGCTGGACCCCGTGATTGCCCGTAAGGTGGTACGCCAGCTCTCGGGTGGTACGCCTCGACAGAAGCAGCAGGAGACCTATGAGACGCTCACTGAGCGCGAGCAGGAGGTGCTTGAGCTTCTGGCCGAGGGCAAGACCAACAAGGAGATTGCCGAGGCACTCGTTATCAGCGACCGCACCGTCCAGACCCACCTCAGCAACATCTTCAGTAAGATGGACGTCGGCAGCCGCACGGAAGCCGTCCTCGAGGCTATCCGGCGCGGCTGGCTCACGATAGACTGATGACTTGGACCGACCGCAGCTCTTTCACCGTCTACTTAATGGGGTTTGACGAACAAAAGCGGTAAAGCCATAAGCTCCTACAGCTCCTGCAGCTCCTATAGCTCCCCGATTGTGATGGGAGCTGTAGGAGCTACTTTCCTATTTAGCGCTCCATGAAACACTTCTCTCTCACCAGCCTTCGCGCCCAGGCAGTGCTCTGGACGCTCTTGCCGCTGACGCTCATCTTCTTGATTGTGGCGTCCGTGGGCGTCTACGCCTTCAGTGAGATCGTCAGCCGGCTGGTGTACGATCGTGACCGCGAGCTGGCCCAGATCAGTGCGGCGCGACTCAACGAGAACATGGAGAACTATGCGGAGACCTTACAGGCGCTGGCTGAGCATGATTTCATGCAGAGTGATAACTTTGGCTCCCAAAAGAGTATTCTCCAGGCGGCGATCGAGCGGGGTTCCCTCGCCGTCTTCGATGGGGGCGTGGGCCTCTTCGACGCGACCGGGAATCTAGAAATCGGGGCGATGACGGTTCAAGTAGATGTCGATGCGTATCAGATGGCGCTAGTGAACCTCCCGGATCGCAGCTTTGCGGACGAACCCTTCTTTGAAATTCCACGACTTACAGGCGAGCCCTACTTCAGCGACATCATCGGCAATGTCGACGAGCCACGTATCATCGTCTCCGCGCCCGTTCATAATGAGCGGGGGCAGTTCGTCGGTGTCCTGGCCGGCTCCTTCCTGATAGAGAACGAGACGTTGGGCAACGAGATCAGGAAACTGGGGGTGGGAACGGCCTATCTGGTAGACAGCCACGGCCGTGTCATCTGGCACGACAAGCCGAGATTCATCGGTCGGGATTTCAGCGAGCGTGATCCCGTACGGGCCCTGCTCGACCCGGATATTCCATCCACGGTATACAGAGGGGTGAACATAGAGGGCAAGGCAGTCGTCTTTGGGACTGCCCCCGTATCCACACCCGGCTGGGGGTTGGTGATCCAGGAGGAATGGGATGTGGTGATTGGGCCCATCCGCAACTTCCAATGGATCATGGTTGGCACCCTGTCGATAGGGCTCACGCTCGTCATCGTGATCATCTCCTCTGGCACAAGTCGCCTGAATGAGACAATTCAGGAACTGGTACGTCAGACGCAACGCCTCTCCGCGGGGGAGTTTGTAGGTCAAGTGAGCGGGGGACACACCGATGAGATGCGGGCCCTCGCCGACGCTTTCAACGAGATGGCCGATCGGGTGGCGCGCTACCGGGCCGCCCTGCAAAGCTACGTGGGGGCCATCACGCAGTCCCAGGAGGAGGAACGCAAGCGCATTGCCCGCGACCTGCACGACGACACCATCCAATCCCTGATCGCGCTCGGCCGCCGCTTGGAACTGCTGGGTCAAACGTTGGAGAATCCCATGGACGCGGCGAAGCAGCTCTACCAGCTCGAGCAGATGCTAGCCCAGGTGGTAGCGGAGGTCCGCCAGTTTAGTCGCGACTTACGTCCGGTTGTGCTTGAAGACCTGGGGCTGGAAGCCGCGATCCGGCAGATGCTGCGTGAGATGGAGCGGCACGAAGGGGTTGAGACGGCCTTCGCGATCGAGGGCGAGATACCCTTGGGTGGGCTGGACGACGAGTTGGAGGTAACTCTCTATCGTATCGGCCAGGAGGCGCTCAACAACATTCGCAAGCATGCACAGGCCACCTATGTGGAGGTGACGCTCTACTACGAGCCATCGACCGTACGCCTGAGCGTGCAGGACAACGGAGTAGGCTTCTCCCTCGCCGGGACCGACGAGCTCGCGCATCGTGGCTCCTTCGGTCTCATGGGCATCCAGGAGCGCGCCAACCTCTTCGGCGGCAAACTCGAGATACATGCCGCCCCCGGCGAGGGCACCTGCGTCGAAATCGCCCTCCCCCTCACCGTCGCCCCCGAATGGGTCCTCGAAGAACTGCGCACGGTCGCCACCGTCCACTAGGGCGGAGTGCGGAATTCCATCATCTATCATCGATTCACAAGGATCGGCAGGAAAGCATGGGGCTGTAGGTCTGGGATAGCGGATTCAGGGCATTGAGCGAAGGTTGGATCAAGGCACAGGAAGTTGTGCAAATAGTAGCGGGTGGTGGAGTCACTAGCCAGGACCACAAGTCCCGTCTCGCTCGTGAGGGTCTGGTTGGTCGAGGTAGGATTATTGGTAAGTGGGTCGAGGGTGCTTTGGATGAAAGGTACCCCTTTTGTGGTTGGGTCGCCAAAGTTGATGTTATCGATCGACGACACCTTGTAATAGATCGAGCCGCCAGCTTCAGGAATGGTGACAAACACGTATACATTGCGATTGGTTTGATCAAGCAACAGGATGGGTCGAGTTGGATCGGTGTCGCCCTGCTTGCGATAGACCACATGTTGGGTCCAACTGTCCGAGCTCGTGCAGTCGCTGCCACTTTCGCAGACGAGCAAGGCAACGATTTCGGGAGCTGTCGAGGTTTTGACAACGGCAAAGAGATTGCCAGCAGGGTCTCTGTGTAACGATTTCAGGTTGATATGGTCTTCGGGGCTAGTCGACCCACCGTAGGCCGCGATCACCTCCCACCCCTCCGTATCCGCGGCATCGTCAGGGTGGGCCGCGAAGAAAAATGACTCGGCGTTTTGATTGCTCCACATGATGCCGATGTGCCCATCGTAGGCCACGACTGCCGAGATATCATCAATCGCTAGATCGGTGGCACTATTGTCGATAGGAAGCACAAAGGGCTCACCCCACGCGCCATCATTGCAGGTGGGGTCGCAGAGGGTACGGTTGACATAGACCGCATTGTTGAGGGTGTAGGTCACCCAGAGTTGCCCCGTCGAGTCCTTGGCGAGGGTCAACGTCTCGGTCTCGGCATTGTTGACGTAGGCGAACTCTTTGCCGGCCACCGCGCCCAGATTATCCACTAGGTAGGTATCAGTCGATGCATCGTAGCTATAGCGGTAGAAGCGGCCCCAGTCGCCATCATCCTTACTGACCACTCCCCCTTCCGCCACCTTGTGCGAGACCAAATACAATTTCTGGGTGGCCTCATCCCAGAGCGTATCTGCGCGGCTAGTCGCCCGCGAGTCCAATTCAACGCCCGTATTCTCCCAGCTCTGCGTCTTTAGGTCGAGGCGATGGATGTAATAAGTTCCCTCATCACACAGGCTCCCCCACCAGGACCCATCGGTCCACCACAACTTGCTCTCTGGCTTCTCCGCCGTCGGATTGTCACTACACGGTTCTTCATATTCAAAGTCGCGATAGCCCACCTCCACCTCGTCCGAGGCACGTGTGGGCGATACCATCGTCCAGAATATCAACAGAAGCAGGGTTGCCATGCCGAGGATGGGCAGGATACGATACGAATGTCTTCGGGAAATGGATTGGATCTGCATCGATTCAGTTACCTTTCTCCAGGTCGCGGAAGGGCTGCTAGCGTAGCTCGGGTGTCCGCCCGTCTTTGGTATAGACGATTTACAGAGCCGCGCGGATGTCTCCAAACTCGATCATACCGATTGAGAGGGAAGTATCAAGAGGAATCTTATGGTTGTTGACGAACATCATCGTGAAGCGTGTGGCTCGCCTGGAATAAAGAGCCCTCTCAACTTGCCATAAGTGTGAAAATGCCTATAATTTCTCTATCGGGACGGCCCTAAGGGCCGCCCGTTTTGTTTGTCTTTCTGCTCCAGTGTGGTACTGGGGCCATATGTCCGTAGAGAGGATTTTTATGGAAGAACTGAGGCGATACGAGCTGTACGTCATCTTCCAGCCTGAGCTGGACGACGAGCAGCTTGAGGGTCAGATCGATCGAACGAATGGTTATCTCACCGGTAACGGCGGCGAGATCATCGAGGTAGCACGCAAGGGCAAGCGCCGCCTGGAATACCCCATCAAGCGGTACAACCAGGGTATCGATGTCATCTATCAAACCTACCTACCCACCTCGTCGTTGGAAACGTTGGAACGGCAGTTGAACCTGAACGAGGATGTCGTCCGCTACCTGATCGTCCGTCGCGATGATCTGGCGGGAGAGGAGCGCCTGGTGGCAAGCGAGGAGGAGGTTGAGGCCGCAGTGGCCGAGCTCCAGGCCACGCCTGCCGAGATTGAGCTCCAGGCCGAGGCTGCCGGGGCTGAGTTCCTACCAGAAGAGGAAACGGCGGAGATCGTCGAGGGTGAGGAACGTGCGCCAGAGGAATTGCCGACGGCTACTCCGGAGGCGACTGGCGGCGAACTCGTCGAGGAAGACATCTCTATGATGGAAGGTCCCCCCTCTCGTGCCTATGTGGCGGAGGCGGTGGCCGTTGAGACCGAAGAAGAGCGTGACGAGGAGGAAGGAGAATAATCATGGCTCGCCGAAATAGACGAAGTAGACGACGGGTTTGCAGCTTCTGCACGGATAACGTGACCTTTATCGACTATAAGGAGCCGGAGCAGATGACACCGTTCATCACGGATCACGGCAAGATTCTGCCCCGACGCAAGACCGGTACCTGCGCCAAGCATCAACGGCGTCTTTCCACCGCGATCAAGCGCGCGCGGCACCTTGCGCTGATCCCCTATACCGTCCGGTAAGGAAGTCTATTTAGAAAGGACCCTGGTCTCTGGTAGGGTGGTAGATCCCTACCAGAGACCAGGATCGCTCAAGTCTTATGGCACGAAGAGTATCGAATCCCCCTAGTGACAGACCCCTATCTCGCAAACATCTCTCGCGCGCCGAGCAAGCGGCACGACAGCGCCGGTGGGTGATCATCGGTACTACGGTGGTGGCCGTGCTGATTGTGTTGATCCTAGCGGCCGGCATCGCGCATGCCGTCCTCGTGGAACCCCGACAGGCTATGGCGGAAGTGAATGGCGAGCCCATCACGCGCGAGGAGTTCTACGAGCGCGTGAACTACGAGCGTTTCCGCGTCTTCGAGGTCTTTGAGGATACCCGCGAACAGTATGTCGCAAGCCTGGCCGATCCGCAGAGTGCTGCCTTCATGGCGCAGTTCTTTCAGCAACAACTGGGGCAGCTGCTGCAGTTCTACGACCAGATTGGCTCGCAGACCCTCGAGACGATGATCGAGGAGCGCGTCATCGAGGAGATTGCGGAGGAGGAGGGCATCACGGTTAGCGAGGAGGAGGTGGACGAGGAGATCCGCCGCCAGATTGCTAGCCAGGAAGGCGCCCTGATCGAGGCGGATGTTACTGCCACGGCGGAAGCACGCGCCGCGGCAACGGCGACCGCTTCCCTTTTCACCCCCACCCCGGAACCAACGCTAGAGGCGGGAGCAGTTATCACGGAGAGCGAGACACTTACCCCGACTGCGACGCCCGCGGCGACGCTCACGCCTGCGCCGACCCCCACGCCGAACATCCTCACCGATGAAGGGTTTGAGACAGGCTATGAGGCATTCCTGGCAGAGCTGCAGCGGCGGACCGGCTTCACCGAAGAGGAATTCCGCGAGGTGATCCGACTGGGACTTCTGCGCGAGAAGGTGCGGGAAGACTTCCTCGAGGATGTCGAGGTAGATACGACGGAGGAGCAGATCCACGTCGCGCACATTCTCGTGGAGACAGAGGAGGAAGCAGAGGAGGTCGTCGAGCGATTGGAAGCGGGTGAGTCCTTCGAGGAGCTGGCGGCTGAGCTGAGCACCGACGAGAGCAATGCCGAAGCGGGAGGCGATCTCGGCTGGTTCCCGCGTGGACAAATGGTAGAAGCTTTCGAGGAGGCTGCGTTCGCCCTGGACGAGCCAGGCGAGATCAGCGAGCCGGTCGAGACGCAGTTCGGCTGGCACGTCATCAAATTGATCGAGGGGCCCGAAGAGCGAGAGAAAGCGGAGGCGACTATCGAGCAGGAGCGTAACCAGGAATGGGTGACCTTCCTGCAGAACGCGAAGGCCGATGCGGACGTCCTACGCTACTGGGACATCGATGATCTGCCCGATGATCCGTTCATCGACGAGCTCCAGCGCCCGCTCCCGACACCACCCCCCGTCCCGACGACGGTACCGGTCGAGATAGAGCAGCCGGAGGAGGGTGAAGTTGCACCAGAGACGGACGATCCGCTGGAGGAGGGCGAAATCGTACCAGAGACGGACGATCCGCTGGAGGAGGGCGAAATCGTACCGGAGGCGGACGAGTAGCCATCCTAATGCGAAGTCAAAAAAAGAGGGCACCTCAGGGTGCCCTCTTTTTTAATGCCTCTGCAGACCCTACATAAGCGCCATACATGACCAAGCAGGGCAGATGGCACAGAATATGCTGCACATTGATTAGGGCAAGGAGTAGGAAGAGAATAAGTATAGCTGTACTGGTGGATTGAGTACACCAGTACCTTTACCAGGAATCGATCCCTAGGTAAAGTGGAATTGGGTCACACGCGTCCGGAAGCCGGTGGGGTAACCACGTGCTTCGTAGGTTACCTCGCAGGGTGAGCCGGAAGCGGTTTCCTGAGTCATTCTATTCACTTCAAAGAGGAGGCTTTCAATGGCGAACGATGACTACGGCTATGGCTATGGACGCGACTACGGAGCGCGCGATCGGGGCACGCGCGGGTACGATTATGGCACCCGCGACTACGGCACCCGCGGCTACGAAGGCGGTTATGGAACGCGTGGCTATGAAGGCGGTTATGGCACGCGCGGCTACGAAGGTGGTTACGGCCGGGAGTATGGCGAGCGCGATTACGGAATGCGCGGCGGCTACGGACGTGATTATGGCGAGCGCGATTATGGCGAGCGCGGTTACGGCTACGGCCAGGGCTACGGTACGCGTCGCTACACAGGACGCGAGTGGGGTGAACGTGATTACGGCTATCGCGGTGGTCGCGGCTATGGCTCCACTGAGGATTGGATGAGGGAAGGACCGTACACCGGGCGTGGCCCGGAGGGCTACCAGCGCTCAGAGGAACGCATCCGCGAGGATGTCAATGAACGCCTCACGCGCCACGGTCAACTCGATGCCACCAACATCCAGGTGAGCGTTGACAACGGCGAGGTGACGCTGGAAGGCAACGTCGACAGCCGCCGCGCCAAACGGATGGCCGAAGATGCCGCCGAGACCGTTTCCGGTGTGCGCGACGTCCACAATCGCCTGCGCGTCCAAGAGCGCCAGCAAGAAGGTGGGCAGAGAGGCGGGCAGAGAGGCGGACAGGGTGAGCAGGGAGGCGAGCAGGGTGGTGAGGAAGGCTAGGAAGGAAGCCTTCCTCAATTTGTTGCGCGATGTGCCTCGAATACATTGGGGAGACGGGTGATGCGGGAAAGGATGCGCGAGAGCTGAGCGGCGTCGGAGACTTCGAGCACCGCTGTAACGACGGCAGAGTTCTCCGCGCGATTCGTCACGGCGTTGACCGATCGCATGTTTACCTTCTCGTTCGCCACCACATCCACAATGTCGCGTAGCAGCCCATCACGGTCCACCGCAAGGATCCGCACGGAGACAGGGAATACGTCTGCCTTATCGTTGCCCCAATCTAGCTCGATGACCCGGTCGGGGTCCACATTGTTCAAGACGTTGGGACAGGTCTGACGGTGGACCGTGATGCCCTGGCCGCGCGTGACATAGCCGATGATAGCGTCCCCAGGAACGGGGTTGCAGCAGCCTGCCATCCGGGTCATCAGGCCGTTAACGCCGCTGACACTGACAATATCCGGCGAGATCTCCGTCTCCGTGCTTTTGCCCTGGAAAGCAGCAATCTCTGCCTCGATGCCGTGGGCAGATTCCTCCGTGCGCCGTGCTTCCAGTAACTTGACGGCAATGTTGTGCGGGCTAATGTCCCCCGTACCCACTGCCGCTAGGAAGTCATCGACCCGCTCATACTTGCTCTGCTCGGCCAGCCGCTCCAGGCTCTCCCGAAGACCAAGCTTGCGCAGCTCTCGCTCCATCATCTCACGTCCCTGCCGGATATTCTCCTCCCGATCCTGTTTTCTGAACCACGCGCGGATCTTAGAGCGGGCACGCGAGGTTTTGGCGTAGTTCAGGTAGGGATTCAGCCAGTCGCGGCTCGGGTTGTTGCGCTTGGACGTGATAATCTCGACCTGGTCAAAGTTCTGGAGCTGGTAATTCAGCGGGACGATCTCGCCGTTGACCTTGGCACCCCGGCAGCGGTGCCCCACATCCGTGTGGATGTAGTAGGCAAAGTCGATCGGGGTGGCACCCGCAGGCAGCTCCTTGATCTCCCCCTTCGGGGTGAAAACGAAGACGCGATCGGGCAGCACCTCGCTCTTCACCTGATCCAGGAACTCTTCGGCGTCCTCGCCCTCCCCGTCCTCATCTCGCCACTCCAGCATCTGTCGCAGGAAGCGAACCTTCTCATCGAAGAATTTGTCGTGCTGCCTGTTCTCCTTGTAGCGCCAATGCGCCGCTACACCATACTCCGCGATCTGGTGCATCTCGCGATCCCGGATCTGCACCTCCAGCGTCCTGCCTCCGGGTCCATAGACCGCCGTATGGAGTGATTGGTAGTCGTTCTCCTTCGGATTGGCGATGTAATCATCAAACTCCGACGGGATGGGTCGCCATAGACTGTGTACGATGCCGAGTGCCGCGTAGCACTCCGCCTTACTGTTTACGATAACGCGCACTGCCCGCACATCGAAGATCTGGTCGAGCTCGCGCTCCTTGCGCTGCATCTTCTTGTAGATACTATAGAGATGCTTCGAACGACCCGTGATCTCCGCCTGAATGCCTTCCTCCTTCAGCGCCTCCTGAAGCTCGGTGATAATCCGTTGCAGGAAAGCTTCTCGCTCCTCGTGCCGCTCGTTCAAGCGCTCTTGTAGGTTACAAAAGGTCTCGGGTTCCAGGTAACGCAGGCAGAGATCTTCTAACTCCCATTTGATCTGCCACATTCCTAGACGATTGGCGAGTGGCGCGAAGATATCCAACGTCTCCCGCGCAATACGTATCTGCTTCTCGCGACGCAGGCCGTGCAGGGTGCGCATGTTGTGCAGCCGGTCCGCCAGCTTGATGAGCACCACGCGCACATCCTCGCCCATTGCCAGGAACATCTTACGAAGGCTCTCCGCCTCCTGTTTACCCAGATCCCGCTTGCGATGCCCCGTCACATCCGCTATCTGGCTCAGCTTGGTGACACCATCGACAAGCCGTGCTACCTCCGCGCCAAACTCACGCTCGATGTCCTCTAGCTCGACCTCGGTATCCTCGACCGTATCATGCAAAAGACCCGCCACAATAACGGGCGGGTCCATGCGCATATCGGCTAGCGTGGCAGCCGTCGCCAAACAATGTATGACGTAAGGCTCCCCCGTTTTCCGTTTCTGGTGCCGGTGCGCCTCTTCCGCCACCTCATAGGCGCGCCGCAGGACAGAGACGTCAGCCTCCGGCGCATACTTTTTTACTTGTTCGATAAGAGAATCGATCGTGGGAATCTCCATTGCTCTCCCATCCGAATGCGGAATGTGGAATGCGGAATGATTCAACCGCGGAGTGCATCATCCCTGTATACAACATGCAACGGTTTGCTGAGTTCGGCTCGATAAGCGACGACTGCCCCGATATAAAAAACAGACGCCCTACAGAAAGAAGGGCGCTCGTTCAACCAACAGTGTTTATGGGAAAATGATAGCACGGTGCGGTGCGTCGTACAAGTTAGAATAGGGGGAGCACATTTCGAATGACGCCCCCGTCCCCCTATAATCCCCCGTTATTTACGGAGTGGGGCATGTAAGTCTTAGCTCATTTTAGGTGGTGCGTAGTGCGCGGTGCGTGGTGCGTGAAAGGCAAATGAGGTGGATGAGCGTGGCGACATTATTAGTTGGAGTAAACAAGACCATTACCTGGGAGCGCGTGGCGCGTATCGCCCTGATTGTTGGAGCCGTTGGCCTCCTAACCGGTGCCCTCCTGGCATCCACCCTCCCCCAACGGCCAGACGGCGACGCCACCGCCCTGGCCCACTTCGACGCCCAATACCGCAACACCCCCCTCCACAACATACGCCACACCCCCTGGCTAAACCTCTCCGGCGCCCTCCTCGCCTGGGGCCTCCTCGCTCACCTGCTACACGGCAAGGATGAAGGCGGAAGGATGAAGGATGAAAACGGCAAGGATGAAGGCAGAAGAATGAAGGATGAATCACGACATCCTTCATCCCTCATCCTTCATCCTTCCTTGACCCTCATCCTCCTCGGGCTCCTCCTTGCCTGGAGCGGCTGGGCGTGGAACCAGACGCGGGGATGGCAGGGAGAGCTGTTTCTGGAGCCGGGGGTCACCATGCCGCTAGGGGTGGACCAGCGGCCAACGGTCGAGTTCTCACACTTCCTTATTCCCCCCGCAGCCGACGGGCCGGGCCGCGCGCTCTCCCTGCGCCTCCTGGTCGAGGGCCATCCCTACG
Organism: Chloroflexota bacterium; assembly: GCA_030863245.1. Lineage (GTDB taxonomy): Bacteria > Chloroflexota > Anaerolineae > Ardenticatenales > Ardenticatenaceae > JALZCF01. Next base: position 2,997 of record JALZCF010000114.1, on the reverse strand, counting down.
ACATCTCGGAGGCAGCGCCGTTCCAGGATGAGGGCTGGACCCTGACGCCGCGCTGGTATGGCGCCACCCTCCGCTCGGACGCCCTCACCGCCCCCCTCTTCTTCGGTGGCGACGGCACGCAGCGCGCTACCCTACGCAGCGGGGGCAAGATCGAGGTAACTGTAGACATCGAAAGCTTGGAGTACAGCAGTCACCCGCCCCTCGACAACCTCCACATCACCCATCACGCCATTCTCCTCGCCCGCTTCGCCCCCGGGCAGCCCCTACAATGGGCCGGCCTCCTCCTCGCCGCCCTCGCCACACTTCTCACCCTCGCCGCACGGCGTTATAATACCCTTCGTGCTATCGACGATGCATGAATCTGGTAGGTAGTAGGTGGTAGATGGTTGGTAGGGAACGGATTGTGGGGGTGTGACGGCAGTGGTTAGTGGTTAGTGGTTAGTGGTTAGTGTTAACCGCTTCACGTTGTCCACCGTTCCACCCCCACACCCCTACACCCTTAAACCCCCCGCAGCCGTCCCCCATCTACCACCTACCATCTACCATCTACCACTCGAGAATACACAAGTGACCAACCAACAACGAGATCCCGTAATCATCGGCGTGGCGGGGGGGACGGGGAGTGGCAAGACGACGGTGAGCCGCGTCATCCGCGAGCGGGTGGGTGCGGGTCGCATCGCGTACATCCAGCATGACAGCTACTACCGCGATGCTAGCCACTTACCCTTCGCGGAGCGCACAAAGATCAACTTCGACCACCCCGATTCCCTTGAAACCCCTCTCTTGGTCGAGGATTTGAAACAGCTCCACGCGGGCTACCCCGTCGCCATCCCGACCTACGATTTCACAACCTACAGCCGCCTCGCCGTCACCCAACCCGTCGAGCCGCGCCCCGTGATCCTCGTCGAGGGCATCCTGATCTTCGCCGAGTCGGGGCTGCGTGAGCTATTCGACGTGAAGATCTTTGTAGACACCGCCGGCGACATCCGATTCATTCGCCGCCTCAAACGTGACCTAGAGGAGCGCGAGCGTACCGTAGAGTCAGTGATAAAGCAGTGGCTCACCACCGTCAGACCCATGCACGAGGAATTCGTCGAACCCTCCAAGCGCCACGCCGACGTCATCATTCCTCGCGGCGGCAAAAACCACGTCGCCCTCGACATGGTCGTCTCGCGCATCGAGTCATTGCTCGCTTCGACTCGGTGAGCTGTTGCATGTTGCATGTTGCATGTTCCTTCAGTGCAGTGGGTAGAACGTAAAACGCAAGCCGTAAAACGTAAACAGTACACGCTCCATGCAACAGCAATACGTAATATGTAACATGCAACATGCAACATGCAACACGCAACATGCAACACTCCTTTGAACAGACCATCCAACGCCTCCGCCACCGCCTCACGCAGCCGCTACCGGGCCGCGAGGTGTACATGCGGATGGCGCCAGAGAATCCGATGCATCGTATCGTCGAGGTGGCGCGCGAGAGTGGGTGCCGCGAGGGGGCGGTGCTGCTGCTACTCTACCTGTTGGACGGCGAGATCCATACGGTGCTCACCCGGCGCAGTGACTCGTTAAGCAACCACGCCGGTCAGATCTCCCTGCCGGGCGGCCGCCTCGATCCGGGCGAGAGTGTGACGGAGGCGGCGGTGCGAGAAGCGTGGGAGGAACTTGGCGTCGTACCGGAGGAACTCGATATTCTGGGCCATCTTTCGGAGCTGTATATCCCGCCGAGCAACTACTGTCTGACCCCCGTCATCGCCGCCACCCACCGCCGTCCCGACTTCGAGCCGCACGACGCGGAGGTGGCAGAACTGATCGAAACGCCCGTGCGTCGCTTCACCGACCCGGCGAATCGCCACGAGGAAACACGCTTCATCGCGGGCAAGCAGCGCAGCGCCCCCTACTACCGGATCGGCCCCCACAAAGTCTGGGGCGCCACCGCGATGATCTTGACCGAGATGGCGGCGCTCTGGAATGAGCTGATGAACGATGACGAAGAGAAGTGGTAAAGGTGTGAGGAGCTGTAGGAGCTGTAGGAGCTATACGAGAGGTGGGAACTATGGGGCTTGAGGGCTTCGAGGAGTTTGAGTTTACGCACGACGGCAAGACGAGAACGGTCTTCCGGCAGGGAGAGGGGCCGGCTGTCCTCATCACGCACGAGTTGGCAGGTCTCTCCCCGGAGACCCTTGACTTCGGGAGACGCGTGGCACAGAATGGGCTAACTGCCGTGTTGCCCCTTCTCTTCGGCACCCCTGGCACGCCGCCGACGCGATCATCCCTGGCCAGGAATCTCGTCCATGTTTGTCTCAGCCGGGAGTTCTACGTTCTCGCCCGACGCAGGTCGAGCCCTATCACGGAATGGCTACGCGCGCTCTGCCGCCATCTTCATGCCGAGCATGGCGGGCCGGGTGTGGGAGCAGTCGGCATGTGCCTGACGGGCGGCTTTGCCCTCGCCCTCATGGTGGACGAGAGCGTGATGGCGCCCGTCCTCAGCCAACCTGCCCTCCCCTTCCCCATCACCCCATCCCACAAAGCAGCCCTCGGCATCTCCGACGAGGCCCTCTCAACCGCTAAACGCCGGGCCCAAGCAGGATGCCCCGTACTCGGTCTGCGCTTCACCAACGACTGGATGTGCCCGGCCGAACGTTTTGACACCCTGCAGCGCGAACTAGGCCCCCACTTCGAGGGCATCGAGATCGACTCCTCCCCCAACAATCCCTACAATATTGAACCAAATGCCCATAGTGTGTTGACCATCGACCTGGTCGACGAGGAAGGACACCCCACCCGCGAGGCGCTCGAGCGCGTGCTGGAATTGCTGCGTGAGCGCTTGCTAGTGCAGAGAAAATAGAGGTCCAGGTCTATGTCTTCCTTACCGAAAACCCAGTACTACACGCCTGAAGAGTATCTCGCCCTGGAACGTGAAGCTGAGTACAAGAACGAGTATCTCAACGGCGAGATCTACGCGATGACAGGGGCGAGCCGGGAACACAACTTGAT
>JALZCF010000101.1 GCA_030863245.1 Chloroflexota bacterium | reverse complement strand
GGGCTATCGTTACTTGATCGTTCCTTAGAAGGGATCAAGTGGTAGGAGGTTATATTTCCCAGTGCCTCCTAACGTAGTAGCAACGCTAGCAGGGAGCACAAAGACTACTCCTGTAAAGAGTACAACTTACGATATTGGCCGAAGATACTTTGTGGGACCTACTTAGCGTTGAGCCTAGTCCCTCAACTTATCCACCATCTCTTCAATCACCGACCGCGGCAGGCCGAGCGCTTGCACCAGCCGCTGCGCGCTATCCTCATCGATCTTCGGTGCCTGCACTCCCTCGTGGGCCTCGCCAAGCGCCCCTAGATCGAAAGCGCGCTCCATATTGGCGGTGGCCCCGCGAGAGGGCGCCGTCACATCTGGTTGACTGGCCGCCAACTCGGCCAGGATGATCTCTTCTGACGCACTTAGCTCTTCCTTCCCCTTAGGGGCAGCACGGCCTGCCCGTGGAAGCGTCGCAGTCTGCTCTGCTGAGCTCAGCCACTGAAGCCATGGTTCGCCCCCCCACAATCGCCCGGCGATGGTTGCGGCGAGTGAGCCAGGCGGAACGAGTTCCGGCCTCGTCACCGTCGCGTTGACGACCTGCCACCAACTCCGCCGCAGCATGGGCGGAACCTCGAATACGTAGGAGCGGTCGGCATATTCGAGCGCTAGTGCAAGGGCTTCGACATCGGGATGGGGACCGAGTAGTTGGCGAAGGTTGGAGACGACGGTCTCAAGGAGCCGAAGATCAGGCTCGCTTTCGAGCAGCAGTAGATGGGCACCATAGATGCCAAGCATCGGATTCTCCAATTTCCCCTCCAACATTTGCCGTATCTCTTCGGAGAGCACTCGCCGCCCGTCGGTAAGACCAAGCCGCGCCAGCTCGACCAGGCGTGCCTCGTGGTCGCCCGGCTGAAAGGTAGCCTGCTGAGGAGGGCGCGGGTACCTCGAAAGCAGGATGGAGGCACCCGGTAGATCAGCGCGCTTGTCATCCGACTCTGCACCATACGCTCTCTGTAGCATGAAGATCTGAGTTTGCCATCCCTGCGAGGCGACGATGGTTTGCTCCAAGCGGGCGTCGGAAGAGAGCTCGAGGCTCAGGATGTACAGCCCGGGGCTCACCTCGACGTTGCACGCGGCCCAGGGGTCGCGATCAGGTTCCGCAAGGTAATTGCTGTCAGATTTGTCGGCAACATCAACGATCCTGTTGCCACTCGTATCTCGCAGCGTCAGGCCACGCGCCGGATGCAGCATGCTCTGTCGTGTAGGAATCGGATCATGTCCAGTCCAGTCCCGCACAAAGACAAAGATAGAACTGCCTGTCCCGACCAAGACATGGGGAGGCTGCCGGTTACTCTCACCTATGGCTGCGGCCTCATGGTACTCATGAATTCTTGCCGTCCTATCAAGTGGGGCCGCTGACGAAAATCTGAGAGGCTCCACCGCCTTCTCGACGCGCTCGTCGCCGGGACGCAGGATAATATGCTCTTCCCTCGCCTCGCTGCCTGCCTGAACCTTGATTGAGTAGATACCCGGCTTGAGTTGGGTTTCCAGCTGACCAACCCCGCGAGCGGCGAGTTGGAACTGTCCATCAATCACGAAGATTTCAGTACCCTCGTCTCCGGTGTGCACCTCAAGCGAAACCAAATTACTCTGTTTGGAAGTTGACATGTACTGCTCCTGTACCAACTACATCGAACCCCTGACTCCGACCAGCTTCCAGATTAAGAAGGTATTTGCCCTTCTTCAGGTCCACCTGCCAGGAGTTGGTGCTTAGAGTGGTAACTGCCACGACCTCGAAGTCATCGTCGATGATCTCAACCTTCCTCCCCTGGAGTTCCGCCGAAAAATCAATCGTGACAGGGAAGCTGGGAACGGGTACCGTGGCAAAGACGAAGTCCTCCCCGTCCGTCTGCGGGCGGTACCATACTTCGGGTTCCTTGGGAACCTCGACATCCGCCAGGTCTTCCGGCGAGAGGAACTCGCGCCAACTGTTATAGAGGTAATCCCGGAGCGAGGCGGCGCTGACCCGACCATCTTTAGGGTCAGCTGCTCCCCCCTGTAGACCAGTGAGCAGCGCCGTCGTGAAGACCCCCCGCCACTGGCCATTGAACGGTTTTTCGCGCGCTTTGCGCTTCCACCTGGTCGCAAACCCGTAAAAGATCTTCCCGCGATCAAGCGCCTCATCACGATTGATTTGCTTGTTAGCAGGGGCGTTGATTGGCGCGGCAGGGAAGACGTCGCGACAGCAGTCCATGAATAGCACAACTTCCTGGAAATACGCGGACCAGAGATACCAGTCCGCGTACATCTTGCCGGGAATGTTCTCGCCGAGACGAATCTCGCTAGCATTTGCGGTCAACAGCAAGGCCTCGTCTGAGGAAGGGGAGCTAGGCGCGCAGCCGTGTCCTGCGAAGTAGAGGTAGAGGCGCCGACCGACTCGAAGCCCCTGACCTTTGGCCTTATTCTCTTCGGCAATAGCGTCCAGCTTTTCGAAGGCGTCTGCAATCCGCTCTGCAGTCGGCTTGGCACGCCTGGCGTCCTTGAATGGCTGTTTGTAGTCGGATGAGAGGATCAGCTCCACATGATCTGCCAGCAAATTACCTCCCGTCGTGGAGACAAGCCACTCACGGAAAGCCTTGGCATCATTTTCCGGCGCACGGAGGGGTTCGCCAAATGATGGGTCCGGGTAGACCTGGACTCCCACAACAATTGCCC
>JALZCF010000058.1 GCA_030863245.1 Chloroflexota bacterium | reverse complement strand
AGAGCGGCTTTACGCTGTCCAGCTACGACCCGGAGATCCGCCACTTCTGGATCGAGCATTACATCGCCTGTCGTCAGATTGGCGAATACTTTGGGCGCGAGCTAGGTACGCCCTGCGTCACCAACATCTGGATTCCCGACGGCTTAAAGGACACGCCAGTTGACCGCGCGACCCCGCGCCACCTGCTCCGCGAGTCGTTGGATGAGATCCTGGCCGCGCCGATTGATCCCCAGTACAACCTCGACGCCGTGGAGAGCAAGCTCTTTGGGCTCGGTTCGGAGAGCTATGTGGTCGGTTCCCACGAGTTCTACCTGGGCTATGCCATCTCGAAGCAGATCCTGCTTACCCTGGACAGCGGGCATTTCCACCCGACCGAGGTCATCTCCGACAAGCTCTCCGCCGTGCTGATGTATGTGCCTGGCGTGGCGTTGCACATCAGCCGCGGAGTGCGCTGGGACAGCGACCACGTGGTCACCCTGACCGACGAGACGCAGGCGATCCTGCACGAGGTGGTGACGGGCAGCGCAATGGACCGCGTGCACATCGGGCTGGATTACTTCGATGCGAGCATCAACCGTGTCGCGGCGTGGGTGATCGGCGCGCGCAATGTCTTACGGGCCGCCCTTCTGGCGCTCCTGGAACCGATTGATAGGCTGCGTGAGCTGGAGGTCGAAGGCGATTACACCGCGCGCCTCGCCCTGCTTGAAGAACTCAAGGGACTTCCGTGGGCAGCTGTGTGGGACGAATTCTGTCTGCGGCAGGATGTGCCGGTCGGTGTCCAGCTACTGGACGAGGTTCGAGCGTACGAGGAACAGGTACTCTCACAACGACGGTGAAGCTGGCTACATCACGGAACAGCACTTATTACTTAGAGAGGAGCAGACCATGGGTAAGGATGCAGTTATGGGTAAGGAGACCGTTGAATTCGAGCATGTCGACTACAAGTGGGACGACGAGGTGGCCTCGCAGCTTGACCCGGTCGGGCGGCTGGTCTACCGCTCGAACCTGCTGGGCAGCGACCAGCGCATCACGAACACGGGTGGCGGCAACACGTCGTCCAAGCTAATGGAGGAGGACCCGCTGACTGGCGAGCAGGTCGAGGTGCTCTGGGTCAAAGGTTCCGGCGGCGACCTGCGCACCGCCAAGCGCGAGAACTTCTCATCTCTCTATATGGACAAGCTCCAGGGGCTAAAGGAGCATTATTACGAGGCGCCCGAACGTGGTCCCAAGACGGCCATCGAAGATGAGATGGTCGGACTGTACCCGCACGCGACCTTCAACCTCAACCCGCGTCCCTCCTCAATTGACACGCCGCTGCACGCCTTTGTGCCCTACCAGCACATTGACCACATGCACCCCAATTCCGTGATCGCGGTCGCGGCCGCGAAGAATGCGGAGCGGCTGACCCGCGAGATATACGGGGACGAGGTCGTCTGGACCCCCTGGCAGCGGCCCGGCTTCGATCTGGGGCTGAAGCTGGAGCAGGCGGTCCGGGAGCACCCGCAGGCCAAAGGAGTGATTCTGGGTGGCCATGGCCTGATCAACTGGGCCGACGACGACAAGGCGTGCTACGACCTGACCCTCGACCTGATCGAGCGCGCGGGGCGCTACATCGAGGAACGAGACCGGGGCGAGCAGACCTTCGGCGGCCAGAAGTATGCGTCGTTGGACCAGGCGAGCCGCCACGCCGTCCTGACCGAGATTTTGCCCTGGCTGCGGGGGCAGGTGAGCCAGCAGAAACGGTTCATCGGTACAGTCCAGGATGATGAGACGATCCGGCGCTTTGTCAACAGTCATGACGCGCCGCGGCTGGCCGAGTTGGGCACCTCCTGCCCCGACCACTTCTTGCGCACCAAGATCAAGCCGCTCTATGTGCCCTGGGAGCCCAACGTCGATGACGTGGAGGGCCTCAAGCGGCTCCTGGCGGAAGGACTAGAGCAGTACCGCGCGGATTACGCGGCGTACTACGAGGCGCACAAGCATGCCGACTCGCCTGCCATGCGCGACCCCAACCCGACGGTCATCCTGATCCCAGGGCTGGGCATGATCGCCTGGGGCAAGAACAAGAGTGAGTCGCGCGTCACCGCCGAGTTCTACAACGCGGCCATCGAGGTGATGCGGGGCGCGGAGGCGATTGACGAATATACCGCCCTGCCGCTGCAGGAAGCGTTCGACATCGAGTACTGGCTGCTCGAAGAGGCCAAACTCCAGCGCATGCCACCCGAAAAAGAGTTAGCGCGCCAGATCATCGCCGTAATCGGCGGTGGCAGCGGCATCGGCCGTGAACTGGCCCTGCGCGTTGCGAAGGAAGGCGCGCACGTGGTAGCGGCTGACCGGGACAAGGAGGGTGCGCGGGCGACGGCGGAGGCCATCACGGACCGGCATGGGGTCGGCATCGGCGTGGCGGGTACCGGTATCTCGAACAGCGGCCCGGCCATTGGACTCTACGCCGATATTACGGACCGTGAGAGTATTCGCAAGATGTTCGAGCAGGTGCTGCTAGCCTATGGCGGCCTGGACGCGGTCGTGGTCACGGCAGGCATCTTCGTCGCGCCGGACACCGAGGGCCGCATCCCGGATGAGAAGTGGGCGCAGACCTTCGCGATCAATGTAACGGGTCTCTATCTGGTGGCCGATGAGGCCGCCCGCATCTGGAAGGAACAGGGCCTGCTCGCCAACCTGGTGCTGACCACCTCCGTCAACGCGGTCGTGGCGAAGAAGGGGAGCCTGGCCTACGACACCAGCAAGGCCGCCGCCAACCATCTCGTGCGCGAGCTGGCCATCGAACTCGCGCCCCTGGTGCGGGTGAATGGGGTGGCCCCTGCCACCGTCGTGGAGGGCAGCTCAATGTTCCCCCGCGACCGCGTGATCGCCTCGCTGGCCAAGTACAACATCCCCTACACGGAGGACGAGCCGACCGAGGTGTTGACGGACAAGTTGTCTGAATTCTACGCCAACCGCACCCTGCTCAAACAGCCGATCACCCCGGCGGATCAGGCGGAAGCGATCTTCCTGCTCCTCACCGACCGGCTCCGGCAAACGACGGGCCAGATCCTCACGGTGGATGGTGGCTTGCACGAGGCGTTTCTACGCTGAAGCGGAGCAGAGCATGTCCTTACAAGAACCCTATCCCGAGTTGGAAGAGTTTCTGGTCGCGATCGGCGTGGCGGGACAACGCGTGAGCGCGATCGATGCCAGCGAGGGCGCGGCGGGCAATATCTCCGTCTACATTGGCTGGCCGCTTGAGGTACGGCGCCGCTTTCCCGATTCTGAGCCGCTTGAACTGCCCCAACCAGTGCCAGCGCTGGCTGGCAAGCACATCCTCGTCACGGGCTCTGGCCGTCGCCTGCGCGATATCCGCACCGACCCCGCTGCCAACCTTGGTTACGAGTACATGGACCTGGTCAATGGCAGCCAGGCTGAAGGGCTGACGACGGACGAACTGCGCGCGGTGGT
>JALZCF010000054.1 GCA_030863245.1 Chloroflexota bacterium | reverse complement strand
GAGAGTGGAGATTGAAGGGTCACCTCTCTGCTTCCAACCGGAGGACGATTCCCTGTGTGCCATCGACAAGCAGCATCTCGCCCTCCTGGAGCTGAGTCATCGCCCCTGGGATGCCGGAGACGGCGGGTAGTTGGTATTCGCGGGCTACGACTGCGCCGTGGGAGAGCTGGCCGCCGCGCTCGGTGACCAGCCCCGCTACGGTGCTGAAGATGGGGGTCCAGCCGGGGTCGGGACTGGTGGTGACGAGGATGTCGCCGTGGCGGATATGCTCGAAGTCGCCGGGGTGCGCGATAAGCCGGGCGGGGCCGCGCGCGATGCCTGGGCTCACCGCCCGTCCTGTGAGTTCCGTGTTGCGGTTGTGCGTGCGGAGGGGCGTGTTGCCACGGAGGAAATCGGGGTGATGCCAGCTAGGGGCCTGGCGTGCCTGGGCACGGAGTTGCCGCAGTTGCTTCATCCGGGACGCGACGAGCTCCCGAGCTGGCTCTCCCTCCATCAGCTCCTGCCATGTCATCCCAAAGAGATCCTCCGGCACGGCCAGTTTCCCACGCACTACCCACCACTCTCCCATGTGCAGGACGACTCTCCGCTGCAAGGCTAGCAACTGCTGCCAGTGGAAGCGCTGCGCCTCCCGGAGCTTGAGGTAGGCGCGCGTCAAGCGAACGAGCGGTGATAAGATGAGTGATGGGTCCGGCGGAGCACCTGGTCGCCCCACCTGCTCTACCGGCTGCCTATCACGGGTCGATGAGGGTGAAAGCGTGCGGAGGAAGCGAAGGAAGGCTGGGACATCCGCCTCCCATGGGGCATCGTAGATATCCAACGAGAAGAAGCGGTGACCATATCTGTCTAGAAAATGTCGTAGCTCATTCATGAATGGCCGCGCGGGGAGTGGCACTTCGACATCCTGCGAACCGGGTAGCCTCCCTCCTTCAAGCTCCAATCGCCAACCGCCAATCTCCACTCCCCCCTCGGCAACCCGCGCCCCACACGCCACCGCCCGCTCCGCCAAGGCTTCTAGCGCACGATTCATCTGGCTGGTAATCGTCTCGACATTGCCAGTGAGCTGGACGGCGCGCGCCGTGCCCACCTCACGGCCATAACGTAGGATCAAGAGCCGCCGTAACAGAGAGTAGGTCAAATCAGCGTAAAGGAGACTCCAACGGTGGAGCTCAAGGAGGTCATCGGTGAGGTCAGCGGCCTGCTGCAGGAGGGCACGCGCAGCAGGGATGGGGTCATCGAGGCGTGCAAGTTGTCGCTCCTCGAATTGCAGGCGGATGAGCATGGCCACCTGCCGCTTCTCGTAGCGCTCCCAGGCTTGCGGGTTGTGCAGGGGTGAGAGGGCGCGGAAGTTCTCACGAAGCGCACGCGTTCCATTCCGGAGCAGATGGAGGCCCCATGTTGGCCGGCGCGGGGCGCGACGCAGGGAGATGTCGCCCTCCGGAAAGTAGCGGGCGGCATCCTCAGGGAGGAGCGCATCAGGGAAGAGCTTGTAGATGCGTTGCCATGCCTCGACACGACTGTAGGGGTACCCGTGCCACAGTTTGAGCAACGGTCCCTCCATCTGCTCGGCGCCAAGCAGTTCCAGCGGACCTTTCAGTGCCAGGCGCTCCATCGGGGCTGACACGAGAGTCCACCCTAGCGGGGAAACGGACTGGGTGAAGCGCTCGTTCAGAAAGGCAGCTGTCCACAGGTAGTGGTCGCCAGGCAGGTTGTCGGTGAACCATTCCTCTTTCAAGCTAGTAATCGGTCGGGATTGCAGCAGCCAGAGCTGTTTGCCATCGTAGGCCCACTCCACATCCTGCGGCTTCCCCCATGAGACGCTCACCTGTTCCACCAACTTGACGAGTTCGGTCAGCCGCGATTCGTCGAGCAGTGGCTGAGCAGGGGCCTGAATAACCTCCGGATCTTGTGCTTCACGGCTCACGAGACGCCAGCGCTGCGGTTCAGCCCTACCGCTCACCAGCACATCCCCCAAGCCCGCAACCGCCTCGACGATAACTGCCTCTTCATGGGTAATGGGATCACGCGCAAAGGCAACGCCTGCGACGGTCGCTTCCACCTGTCGCTGCACCAGCACTCCCATCGCCTCGCGGTCGAGCCCAGCACGCGCGCGGTACGCGTGCGCCTCTGCCGATCCTAGCGATGCCCAAACGTGCTGCACCGCCGCGAGCATGGCTGCCTCGCCGGAGACGTTCAACGCCGTATCCTGCATTCCAGCAAAAGAGGCATCCTCCAGATCCTCTGCCACGGCGGAGGAGCGGACGGCAACGGCATCGGAGGAGGAAGCGGAGGTTAACTTTCGATATGCCGCTTGAAGCAGGCGCTCCACGTCACCTGTCATACCGGCAGCGAACGCATGGACGGTCAGGGCAAACGCAAGGGGCACCGGCAAACCGGCCTGAAACATCGTGGCCAGGCGAGCCGCCTTGGGGCCAACGAGGGTGGCATCGGTACATGGCGGCTCGTGGAGCCAGAGGAGGAGGGGGGTCATAGGGAAGGATGAAGGATGAAGGATGAAGGATGAACGCGTGTTTTATTCAGCGCCATTCTCCTCTCCCATCTGCACTCCGCACTCCGAAATCCGCACTCCGATATCTCCAATCTCCACTCTCCTCAAGTCTACTGCGCCATGTCTAGAATGGTAGGCGCTGGCGGACGCGCTGCCAGAAGCCTGGTTCCTGGGCTTCTGGTGCGGCAAGGGCTGGCGCGCGGTCACGTACTGTCTCTACCAGGGTCTCGGCGAGCGCACGGCCACGAACGATTGCCTCGTCGTAGAAGCGGCGCATCTCTTCCGTGTCGAGCCGTTCGCCCTCGGTTGCCCAGAGATAGATCGTACGACCGATGACCCAGGTACCCGCATAGGCGACGGCAATCTTGGGTATGATGCCAATCACGGGGATCAAGCCGACCAACTCGCGGGCGATCTGGCGGAAGAGCAGGCCTCCGCCCAGCACGCTTATCACCTCCCCCATGATCTCGCGGGCCGTACCCTCCTTCCCGTTCGCCAATGCGATCTTGAATGCCATGATCAGTTGGTTCTTGGTGAGCACGACGACATCCGCGACATTGAGCGGGATGGTCAGCACCGGTACGATCTGAGCCACACCGGTGGAGGCGGCGTAAAGCGCATTGGCACGCGATGTTTCCTCGATCAGCGCATGACTCTTCGCTGCACGAAATACCGGAAGTTGACGTGCTATGGCAAGCCCCAACTCATCTCGCACGGCTTCCAGGATCGCCGGCGCCAACTTGTCCCGCAACACCTTCTCGTCTAACGAGGGTGGCAGTACCACACGCTTCGCCTCTCGACGCCGTGGAACGTCCCCCCCGACTACGGAAAGGGCGCTCTCGCTTACCACCACCGTCACAACCGGCGTCTTGTCCTCGTGCAGGCGGCGGACCGTGCTGGCTGCTGCCTCGCTCAGCTCCACCTCGTCCGTTACAATCAGTGCTATATCATAGTGGCTCAAATCGCGCTGTTGCACAGAGAGAGGCAGGGCGTGCACATCGATCCAGGGATGCGTCCCTGAACGTTCCGGCACCGCGCCGAGCTGCTCGGCCAGCGGCCGCGCGAGTGCTTCCTCACCTGCCACCAGGAGAAGAAAGCGTCGTTCGGCCTCTTGCTTGATCGCCTTCAGGTTCAATTCTCGTACGACACCTACGATGTCACGGACCGGACCGATACCAATGCCCATGGTTGGCTCCTACTCGTACTGGTTGATTGTACATTGTCTCCTTCTTCTCTCTTCTACCGCAAGATCGCAGCCAGCAATCGGAGGAAATGGAGGGGTAACGGCACGTTATTCGCTATGATTTAGATGGTAGGTAGTAGGTAGTAGATGGTAGGTAGGTGGTAGTAGATACGGTTATTGGGTAAAGGAGAGAATAGAGTAGGAATTGTGGGGCAAGTGTTATGGCGGAACGATTGAATAAGGTAATCGCGCGGGCTGGGGTGGCATCGCGGCGCGGGGCGGATGAATTGATCGAGCAGGGGCGGGTCACTGTGAACGGCGCGGTGGCGGAGGTTGGGGCGCAGGTTGAGCCGGAGGTGGATGAGATCCGGGTGGATGGGGAATTGATTCACCCTGAGCGGGTGCCGGATCGCTACATCGCGCTCTACAAGCCACGTCACGTCATTAGTACCGCCAACGACCCCTACGATCGGCCAATAGTCACGGATCTCGTCGATGCGAAGGTTCGCCTTTTTCCGGTAGGACGCTTGGACGCGGCGAGTGAGGGTTTGCTCCTGCTCACCAACGATGGGGAGCTCGCCAACCAGCTCACCCATCCGCGCTACGAGCATGAACGGGAGTATCGCGTCAAGATTTCCGGAACGCCGCTGGAGCCCACCCTTCAGAAGTGGCGCGAGGGAATGTGGTTGGAGGAGGGGCGCACGCTACCCGCCGAGGTCACCGTGGAATCGAGCACTGGTGCTGCTACGTGGCTGCGCTTTGTGCTGCGCGAGGGGAAAAACCGACAGATTCGCCGCATGGTGGAAGCGTTCAACCACGAGGTTCATCGCCTCATCCGCACGCGCATGGGTCCGATCACCCTTGGCAATCTGAAGCCTGGGGAGTGGCGTCGCCTCACCCCGAAGGAGATCGACGCGTTGCATGCTGGTAGCGACGAGCCTATCTATCTCGATAGTGAATCAGATCCAACGAAGCCAGGCAAATCTGATCAAGAGAAGAAATACAAGAAGGGCTGGGCACGCCCCAAGTCGAAGAGGCAGTTCTCTGGAAGGAAGAAGCGCTCGAATAGACGGTAACTGTTGTCAGCACTAAGCAGCACGGTTATACTTTCCTGAAAGGAATACTCTGATTCTCGTTAGGAGGATATCTTATGTACCTGCCTGAGGAAGAAGGCCAAGGCCTCGTAGAATATGCACTCATCCTCGTTCTCGTCGCCGTCGTCGTGATTGCCATTCTTGCCGTACTCGGACCGCAGCTCGGAACTGTTGTCAACGATGTCACGAATGGCGTGGAGTAGATTCTCGCTCCATAACGTAAGCCTCTAGACGCCCGCCCGCGCCACCGAAATCTCAGTGCGAAGGATGACTGGCGTTTGCCGTAACCTCGCGCGCCTCACAGGGTTTATCTACTTACGGCACCAACAGTAACTACTGACCTCGTTCATTGTGCATTCGGAGGTGGTCGTGATTCGGATCGTGACAGACAGCGGCGCTAACCTGCCACCTGCCATCGTCGCAAAGTACAACATTGCCATCGTACCGCTCCGGGTCCATATCGGCGATCAATCATACCGGGAAGGGATCGAAATATCCCAGGAAAGGTTCTACCAACAGTTGGTGGATGCCGATCCGCTTCCAAAGACCTCCCAACCCTCCCCTGCCGAATTCGAGGAGGTGTACCGGGAGATTCTGGAGCAGGGTGACGAGATCGTCTCGATCCATTTGACGAGCAAACTGAGCGGAACCTACAACTCGGCACGCAATGCGATGCTCGCCCTAGATGAAACACGCATGTCCGTAATAGACTCCAAGTCGGCTTCAGTTGGGATGGGACTCCTCGTGTTGGCCGCCGCTCGCCTGGCCGAGGCGGGGCGATCGCGGGAAGAGATCGTATCGCGTGTCGAGACGCTAGCGGATGACGTCTTGCTGGTCTTCACGCCAGAGACGCTAGAGTATTTGAGAAAGGGGGGGCGCATTGGTGCTGCCCAAGCCTTCCTCGGCGGCCTCCTGCGTGTGAAGCCGATCATCATGCTGCAAGATGGGGTCGTCGAGCCAAGTGGCCGCGCACGCAGCCGGGGCAAGGCTATCGAGCAACTTGTCCAGATGGAGGTTGACCGATTCGGCGATCGCCCGGTGTGGGTCGGAATTGCTCAAGCGATGGCGGAGGACGTAGACCAACTAGAAGAGCTGGCACGCGAGAGATTAAAGATCCAAGAATTGATTCGCGCCGAAATTAGTCCTGTCATTGCCACTCATGCAGGACCTGGCGTGCTGGGCATCGCTGTCCTGCCAGCGCCCGTAGTTGAGTGAGGGGGCATTCAAGTGCGGAATGGGGAATGCGGAGTGCGGAGTGAGTCAAGTGCGGAGTGCAGAGTCGTTTTGCGCGTTGCTTAGTTCCTCTGGGAGATGTGGCAGGTACAGGCTTAGCCTCAGACCCGTCCTTGGAACGCAAAGTAGAACCTGATATACTCCCGCGCCATGCGGTATTCTTACAGGCCAAACTTCCGTAGGTGCGGGGGGCAGGTGTCGGACGAAGTCGAACCGGCGTTGATTGAGCGGGCAAAGAGCGATCCAGAGGCCTTTGGCGAGCTATACGAACGATACGTGGATCGCATCTATACTTATATTTACTACCGTGTCGGCAACGAGAACGATGCGGAGGATCTGACCGCGCGGGTCTTTTACCGTGTTCTGAAGGCGCTACCTCGATACGTGGACCGAGGCGCACCCTTTGCATCCTGGCTATACCGCATTGCCCACAATCTCGTCGCAAACTTTCACCGCGATAACAGTCGTCGACCAAGCATACCAATTGACGAGGTGATGCTGACGAGCCAGCCGCGTGAGGTACCGGAGCAGATCGTGGAGCGTAAGGATGCGGAACGACAGCTCTGGCGTGCTATTGACCAACTGAACGAGGATCGCCGTGAGCTGCTCATCTTGAAGTTCGGTGAGGGGTTGAGCAACGCGCAGATTGGAGAGGCAATGGGCCGCACGGAAGGGGCAATCAAGTCGCTCTATCATCGTACCCTCCTGGCGCTCCGAGAGGAAATGCGGCGCCTGGGATTTGGACACGATTCAGAAGATCAGTCGTAGCAGCTGCGCTCTTCTACCAACCGCATCTCGCACCTCATCCATAAAGGAAGGAACAATGGACGACTCAATTCGGCGCGATCTGCTTGCAGCGCATGCGGATGGACTCATTGCGGGAGAAGATGATTACCGAGAACGCTACTCGGCGCTCTTCCCGGAAGAGATACGGCTCCTCGAGCCGTTCTTTGAGCTGGCCGAGCGCCTCCACGCGTTGTTCCAGAAGCCCCTAGTCATGCGGCCAGATTTCCGGGCCGAACTCAAAGCGGATCTGCTCGCACAGGCCCGCCAACAACAACTTCAACGGAAACGAGATGGATGGCGCTGGGCGGCGATAGGTGCCTCAGTGACCGTGGCAAGCGTGATCGCAGCGGCTGCTTGGCGAGGGACCCATCATCGGGGTGCAATCTGACCCAGGTCTAGCTGCTCCATAATCCGACGCTGCTGCGCCCACATCACTGCTTTCTCCTCCGGCGTCTCGTCGTCGTAGCCGAGCAGGTGGAGCGTGCCGTGGACGGTCAGCAGGATGAGCTCTTCCTCCACAGAGTGCCCCTCTTCCTCCGCCTGACGTGCTGCCTGGTCATAACAGAGAATAACATCGCCGAGATAGTCCTCCATCTCCTCATCGATCCCCTCGCTGACGTAGGGAAAGGAAAGCACGTCGGTTGTGTGGGAGGTATCACGGAAGGACTCATTGAGACGCACCATCTCCTCATCGCCCACGACGACGAGGGACATTTCTGCTCCCTCTGGCACCCTCTCGACCCGCAATACCTCGTGGGCCGCACGAGCGAGACGCTCGCCGTCAACCTGTTGAGCCCACTGCGGGTCGATCTGGAGTTGGATGTTGCTTGGTTGGTTCATCTCTCTCCTCCTGCCCAGACTCCCTCGAATAGGGAACCACCCTGGAAGGCTCTAGGAGCTCAGCAGGTTTCTTTCCATCAGGATAGGCGATCCGGGGATGATAAACACCCTGTAGCACCCCCACAAATGCCTGCCGGATTCGCTCCATATCACGTAGGTTCAAGTCGCAATCATCAAGCTGTCCATGCCCGAGCTTGGAAGCGATGCTCTTGCTGACGAGCGCCTCGATCTCTTCCTCGCCCGCGGGCTTGAGGGCGCGGGCCGTCGCCTCGACCGTATCCGCCAGCATCAGGATCGCCGCCTCCCGCGTCTGGGGGGTCGGGCCAGGATAGCGGAATCGGGAAGCTTCCACATTCTCCTCTCCATCCGTCTCACAGGCCTTGTGATAGAACCAAGCGACGGAGGTTGTGCCATGATGCTGGGCAATGAAATCGGCAACGCGCCGTGGCAGCTTATATTGCTTGGCAAGCTGCAACCCTTCACTAACGTGACCGATAATAATCTCAGCACTCTGGTATGGATCATCTAACGTGTCATGTAGGTTGACACCGTCCGCCTGATTTTCCACAAAGTAATGCGGCATCGTCATCTTGCCAATGTCATGGTAGTAGGCGCCCACCCGCACGAGGAGCATATCGGCACCCACCGCTTCCGCCGCGCGCTCCGCCAGATTACTCACGATGATGGTGTGATGGTAGGTACCGGGCGCGCTCAGCATCAACTCGCGGAAGAGCGGGTGGGTAGGCCGCGCCAGTTCCATGAGCTGCAAGAAGGTCGTAATACCCAGGAAGTTGCTCAACACATAGAATCCCACTAACGCCATGCTGGCACTTGCCGCACCGTTTAGCAGGGCCATGCCGCTCCGTGCTGCCAGATCGACCCACTCCCGATTTCCATCAAGCAGTCCGAATGTCAGCACAACCCCCACATTCGCCAGTCCGACCACGGCTCCCGTCCAAACAAAAGCCCCCAGGTTCTCTACCCGCCAAAGAACTAGAGAGGCCACCATCCCGCCGATGAAGGTATAGGTGACCAACTCGATCGAGTTGGTCAGGTAACCGATGATTATCGACAGCATCACCGTGACCAACAGCGCCAGGTCAACGCCCAGGAGTACCCCCACCAACATCGCGGCTGCAGCGGTAGGGTAAAGATAGGTCAGCAGCACATGCTCGGGCATGATGAAGCGGGCGCCCAAGGTAAGGACTACCACAAGCGTTATCACCATCCCCATCACACGTGGATTGCCGTAGTGGGCGGGATGAACACGATAGATGTAGAGCGACACAACGAGAACAACGAGCAGGAGGAAGAGGGCGGTTGCGAGCATTTGACCGAAGGGGCGGGCAGGTTGTTGGAGCCCCAGCGCCTCTAATGCCTCCACATGGTCCGAGGTGACGATCTCACCCTCCCGCACGACGATCTGCCCGGGCTCGTAGGTTACCATGATTGGCGCCACCGCCTCGCGGGCTTCGAGTCGTGCCTGCTCCGTGCGCTCGCTGTCGATGAAGCTGTTAGGCTTGATGAGACCTCCAGCCCATCGGATCACGACCTGCGTCTGCTCCTCGTCGAGCCCCGTGCTGACTCGGTTGGGAAGCCTGCTTAAAATGGTGGCCAGTTGGCCCTCGCGAATCTCGTCACGCATCTGCGTGTCTACAATGCGCTGCGTCTCATTTACCACCTCAATCCAATCCTCTTCCGGGAGAGAGAGGATGAGGTCCACTGTCTCGGCATCGAATTGGAGGGGTTGAAGGGCCGCCATGTACGCTTCCCGGGTCGCCTCATCGGCGAACTCATCATTCCGTATCGCGTCAAGATAATCCCGCATATCGCGGAGGGTGCTCATCTGTTGGATGGCCTGCGAACGGTCCGGGGGGGTGTAAAGCGGGATTACCGCACTGGCTGCCTTCTCCCGCTCGCGCTCCGTACGGGTGGCACTCTCGTAGGTAACACGCTCCTGCGCACGAATGTCTCGTTGACTGACCCTTCCTACTTCCGCGTCCGTCTGGTTGAGTTGGTACTCCACTAGCATGACGAGGGCAAGCAACAACCAGAGCAGCAGCACCCAGCCACCACGGTATAATCGGTTCATCAGATTTGTGAACATGTCAACAGACGATCCTTGGCCTGTCTAGCGTTGCGCTACTTCCCGAGTTCCTGGCGCGCGACGCGCTGCACCACAGCACCCTCTGCTTTGCCGCGCAGCCTAGCCATCAGAGGTCCCATCACCTTGCCGATGTCCTGGGGGCCGCTCGCACCCTGGCGTTCGATCTCCGCACGGACCGCTTCGCGGATCTGCTCCTCGCTCATCTGCTCGGGTAGATACTCCTCAATGATCTCTAGCTCCGCACGTTCTCTCTCAGCAAGATCGGTGCGCCCACCCTCCTCAAAGGCATCAATCGAGTCGCGCCGCTGCTTGGCTTGCTTCTGGAGCAGAGCCTCGATCTCCCCCTGCGAGAGTTCGCCACCTTTCTCAATCTCCGCATTCTTCAGCGTTGTTAGCAGCAAGCGGATGGTATCGCGCCGTACCAGATCTTTGTTACGCAGCGCTTCTTTCAGATCGTTGTTGAGTTGCTCTTTCATGGTTCCTCAAAAAGCTGGAGTGACGCCAGCTCCCAGACGGCGACGAGATAGCAGATGGAAACGCGCGGGATCATAGCACCCTGCCAATCGGAACGCAATCATCTATCACCTAATCGAGCCACTCCGCTTCAAAGCCTTCACCAGCCACACGGCCCAGTCGCACCGTGGAGATACGGTTACGTGCTGCTCGGAGGTCATCACTATGGACCCGCAGATAGGTATCCGTCAGACCGGTAGCGATACCGTCCTCCCCCCGCTGCTCCCAGAGGACGGGCTGCACCGTGCCCTGCATCATCATGCGGAACTGCTCGGCCGTACGGTCAGTGATCGCTTGCATCTCCCGGTAGCGCTGCTTCTTAACCTTGTTCGGTACCTGCCTTGGCATAGTCGCCGCACGCGTGCCTGGACGTGGGCTGAAGGTAAAGATGTGGGCGCTGGAGAAAGCCATCTCCTCAACGAACGCCAGATTCTCCCGATGCTCCTCCTCCGTTTCGCCCGGAAAACCAACGATGATGTCGGTCGAGATCGCCACCTCCGGGATAATGGCGCGGGCAGCGGTCACCTTGTCCGCGTAGCTCTCCGGGCGATAGGCGCGTCGCATGCGGCGCAACACACTATCCGAGCCGCTCTGTAGACTCATATGCAAGTGGCGGCACAGACGATCCCCCCACCGCGGCCACAACTCCAGCCACTCTGTCTTGAAGTTCCATGGCTCCAACGAAGAGAGGCGCAGACGTGGGATTGCCGTCTCTTCCAGTATGCGCTGGATGAGCACACCCAGATCAGCCTTGCCTCCCGCCTCGCGGCCGTAGGAGCCAGCGTGCACCCCGGTCAACACAACTTCCTGGCAACCATACGCCGCCAGCCGCTGGACCTCTGCCACGATCGCCCCTAACGCTCTGCTCCGCGAATCGCCCCGTGCGATGGTTGTCATACAGAATGAGCAGGAAAGATTGCAGCCATCTTGAATCTTGACGAAGGCACGCGTGTGGTCCAACACCAGCGGGTAAATCTGGAGCGAGGCGTCCTCACGATAATCCGCGCCAAGAGCGAAACCCTCCGTGGCCAATCGCTCCGCTGTGAGTGCCACCAGGTTTTCCTTCGCCGTATTCGCCACGATCAGATCCGCATCGCGAAACGCGCCGGGCGCGACCTCACTGTGGCAACCCGTGACGACGAGCTTCTGTCCCTGGTGACGCCGCGCAGCCCGCACCGATTTCCGGCCGGCCTCGCCCGTCACCGTGCAACTATTCAGCACGATCAAGTCCGCATCCGCATCATCTTGCGTCATCTCATGTCCCACGAGCACAAAGCTTTGGGCAATGCGCTCCGACTCCGCTTGGTTCAGGCGGCAACCTAGCGTCTTGATATGTACTTTCATCCTGCTTTCCTTATTCTTCGTCTTCAAACGTGCTTACTATAGCACAGGTTCACTCCAGATCCCGACAACGTAGCGCAACGGACGCATGAGATGCGGCAGTAAAAATGGAACTTGACAGTTATCAATGCTTGGGTTATAGTTATGCGTGTACAGGCGATATCCAGAATCACCTCATCTTTTATCTTGAATTATCTGGAACCCCTGCCGAAGGTTCCTGTCGTACCCATAACAGCTATCCTTACACGGCAAGGAGGTGATGCCCATGGATACAAGTCGTAGTACGGGCATCAGTGAAACTAAACTTCTAGGAGTGGTTTCGCTGTAGCCCACCTTCGTTAAAGCCCGCCATACTGGCGGGCTTTTTTCTTCTCCTAGCCCCTCCTGAGTTACATACAGGCCTAGAAATTCCTTGTCAATCACAGCGATCCTCCTATCATCTGCTCTACCTCTTCCCTGCTTGATGACCTCCATGCGGGAGAGTGGAAACGCTCCCCGTTCCATGTGAAGTCCACTTCATCAAACCTCTCTCCCCCAACCGCTATGGGATAGTGCTCTATCCATATTAGGCACCCCGGATCAATGTTGAAGCGGCGTATCACCTGGGTAGCCAGTTCTTCGGCCGCATGGGTGATAGGCATCCCACGATTATCCGGCAACTCCGTTGCAACTACTACCGTCTTGTCTTCTAGCGGAAAGATCCGGATCCGGCACATGGCCGGAATCCGGCTCGCTTCTACCTCATAATGAAACACCTCGTCTATCATCCTTCCCCCTTCTATGAAATGCACTACCTCTTGTGATAGCTCCACAACATGCCCCACGCTTCTAAAGTACCGCTCTGTCTGATGGCGAAACGAATGACGTGCCAGTGGGGCGGGGGCGTTACTTTTTCTGCAGCCGTTACTACCAGCTCCGCACTCTGTGGTACACTCATTTGGTATTATTAGGAGTCAGGGGACGGCACCGCCCGCCATCTGGCGCATGTACGAACTGTTACCACCTATTCGAGATGGCTTCATGCCACTTTCATCCGGCAATCGTATCGTTCATATGCGAGTAGGGCTTTTACGTTGGCACCCAACCATCCTTGCTTCCTCTGCGAACCAACGCTAAAAGCAGCCTAGAAAGTCTGTCGAGACGCTAGAATCTCCTCATCATGCGCCTCCCACTTTGCCTTCAAATTGATGCTGCGCCCCGCCACGTTTTGCCCCTGCTCGTAGAGATGCTACGCGAATCAGGGATGAAGTGGCAAGTACGCATCAAAGCCAATGCCGTAGTATGGCAGCTGATCAACCACAACGAGGCGTTCCTGCCAGTCGCATTTCTACTCAAACCGGGCGAGAGGCCCAACCAGAGCCAGCTGCAAATCTACTGGCCGATGTCGCACCCGCAGAAAGAGCAGCTAGCAGCGTTTCTCGGGCAGGTCGTAGAGCGCCTTCGTGAACATCAGATCGCTCTATCTGTAGAGCCAAGCGAGACAGGGCGCTCGTCCACTGCTCCGCGCGCACGGCAGCACATCTATCGTAGGGTGGCACGAAACAAGCAGGTTCCACTGGAGCAACGCTTGTACGCAGCACAGGTGCTGGGCGAGTCAGGCGGTGCCAGAGAGGCAGCAAAGGTGCTAGGCTCTATCGTGGTGACAGCCGAGGAGGAGGCCCTAGTGCTGGAGGCACTGGAGATGCTGGGCACGTTCGGCGAGGCAGCGAAGCCGGTACTCTGGTATCTCGACGCGCGAACAACTGCCCCAGAGCGTGCCATAGCAATCGCCCGCCAGTTGGCGCGCGCTACCGATTCACAGACGGCTCTCCTTCGTCTGGAGCGGCTCGCACAGCACGAGCAGGAGGCCGTACGTTTGGCGGCGCTGGAGGCAATGGGAGAACTGGGTGGTAGTGCCGCCCCGCACCTCAAGGCGCTTGCGCGCCGCGCCTCAGATCCACAGGTCCGCCTACGGGCCGCACGGTGGCTTCATGAGCGGGGCGAGGCGCCCGAATTAGTCAAGAGAACATTAACGGTGCTTGCCTCCCGCGAGCACCTACCAGAGGTAGCACAGGCGGCAGTGGAACTTCTAGGCAATCGGGGGGGAGAAGGCGCTCGTGACGCGCTGAGGATGGTTGCTCACCAATCACCGAGCGCCGAGGCACGACTGGCTGCTGCGGAAATCATGATGCGCGAGGGAGAGATGGACGCCGCCCGCGCTGTACTCCTCATGCTGGCGCAGGGTGGGGACGACAACACAGCAGGCGCCGCACTGGAGGTACTTGCCCACGTCTCCGACACAGCGATGCAGGACACGGAGCGCTTGATGAACGTGGCCGCCTTGCAGAGCGTTCGTCGCCGTGCAGCAGAGATCCTCAGCCAGCCAACCCAACCGGAATCTGCCCAACTAGCCGCCGCGCGGGTGTACATGGCCCTGGATCGCCCCACCCTAGCACGTCCCGTCCTCCTACGGTTGACGCGCAGCGGGACGAAGATTCAGACGCGCCGCTGGGCCGCGCAACAGCTAGCCCTAATCGGCGAGGCAGCACTCGAGGAGATCCGGAACGCCTTCCAATTCATCGATGATCCGGTAGCGGGCCAGCACCTAGCCGAGGCGCTCCTCGCCCACTCCCGCCTTCCAGACGACCAGCGCCGTGCAGCGACTTGGCTAGCGGAACACTCCAATCTACCTCGTGCCGTGGAGGTGCTAGCCAACTTGGCGCTCTCCGCGCGCATCTCAGGCAGCGACGCCGTGCGTGCTACGGATGACCTCAACCGCTATGCGACTCATTGGGCAGGCGCAGCGCGCACGCTTGCCCAGCTCGCCACCGACTCTCCCCACCCGGCGGTCCGTGCCCGTGCGCTCGATCTGCTCCTTCGCGAGCATCCGTCAGAGATCCCGCTCGCAATGCTTGTCGATCTTGCTGTCACCGGCACGATTAGCGCAGCCGCTCGCTATCCCGTGATGCAACAGCTCAATTTGCTGGCGGAGCCTGTGGCGACGCGCATCGTATCGCAGATGGCTACCGATGATATCGACACCGATCGCCGCTGGCAATTGCTCCAGCTTATGAACGAGTTGCCAGATAACGCTGCCTTATCTGCGTTCCTACAACTCAGTACCCGCGCCCCCCAAAACCGTATCCGTTATGTAGCAGCAGAGCAGTTAATCGCGCGCCGGCAGACAAAGGCGGGCTATGCCGCCCTCGCAACCATCGCGATCAACGCACCCGACTGGTCACTACGGGAACGCGCGCTTTACGAACTGGCGCAAGCGTTGCCCGAAACCGCCGAGCTTTTCTACTCCATCATCGACCGAACCCGCTACGAAGATACCTTCCACCTAGCCCGTGAACTGTTACACGTGCATGAGCCATCTACCATCACGCGCGCCAACCGCTGGTTGGACCATCTCCTCCTCCTCTGGGACAGATGGGTTGCGAAACTACCCCTGGGTTGGCTCGATCGTCTCTTTGCCTCTCCGAGAGTAAACGAGCAGCAGAACAGCAAACGATAAGAGAGCCTCGTCCCTTATCCCTCTCCTCTAGTGCATCCACCACCTGCACGTCCAATTCCTCTTTCCGCTGCCACCTGTAGCGCCCCTCAAGGCCCCTCTTTCTCCCTACCAGGCTCCACCCTATGGACGATCTTGATGCGCTCCCCCACCTCCGTGCTGATCGTCACGTCGCGCTCGCCCTCCACACGCAGCGCGATCGTGCCTCCAACGTTGTTCAGATCAAGCACCTCGACCGCTACATTCAGCCCCAACCCCACCTCGCGCAGGT
The DNA here is from genome assembly GCA_030863245.1 of Chloroflexota bacterium. Classification (GTDB taxonomy): domain Bacteria; phylum Chloroflexota; class Anaerolineae; order Ardenticatenales; family Ardenticatenaceae; genus JALZCF01. Next base: position 7,718 of record JALZCF010000054.1, on the reverse strand, counting down.
AGCGCAACACCTCATCATCCCGGGTCAGAACGCGCGCAATCACACCGATATCCCCCTCCTTCAACTCGGTGAGCGAGTGAAGCTCCAGTTTTGGCAAGTCGCCCGAGAGGGTGGGGATGGGATCACCATGCGGATCGTGTGTCGGTTCGCCGAGGAGCTCGAAGATGCGCGCTTCAAGCGCCTCGGAAATGTGATGCTCCAACCGGTCCGCTTCCTCGTGCACCTCATCCCAGGAGAATCCCAACTTCTCAGTGAGGAACAGCTCCAACAAGCGATGGTGTCGCAATGTTTCCAGAGCAGCCTGCTGACCCACAGGCGTCAATCGCACGCCGCGATAGGGTTCATATTCTACCATATCCAGCATAGCGAGCTTCTTGATCATTCCCGTCACGGAGGCAGCGCTGAAGCCCATCTCCTCCGCCAGCATGGAGGTAGAGGCATTCCCATGTTTCTGTTCAAGCAGATAGATCGCCTTGAGGTAATCTTCCATCGATGGGGTTAGCATGTGTGCTCCCTCTACTCTTCTTGCCGCCGCGCGAGGCGTTCCTGAAGGTGAGAGCGCCGTTCACGGAGAAAGGAGCGGTATTCGGGCGACTGCACATCCTCGACCGTCATGATGTGGGCATCCTCGTTGTTATCACGGTAGTATCGCTTGCGCCTGCCCACATACTCAAAGCGGTACTTTTCGTACAGATTCTGCGCTGTCGTATTGGAAATTCGTACCTCAAGCGTCACCGTCTCTGCGCCAAGGTCGATCGCCCGCTCGAGCAACTCGAGCAAGACCAGCTCACCCAGACCCATGCCACGCCACTCCGGATCGATGGCAATGGTGCTAATGTGCGCTTCGTCCACCATCATCCAGAAGCCTCCGTAGCCGATGACTGGACGACCGGGGCGCGGGCGTCCCAGCCAAGCGAGCAGGCGGGCCCGCATGCCTGTAGCGTCCCGAACCGTAAATTCTTCTGGCACAAGTACGAAGTAATGAGAGAGAGTGTTCTGCTCCAGCTCGTGTCGGTAAGCACTAGCGGGCCAGGGCGATGCATGTGCAAGGTTTTCTATTTCCATCACCGCATCGAGGTCACTAACCATCATCGACTCGACACGATAGGGAATCGAGAGATCCTTCAGATTCATGAGTGTTTCGACGCAGGAAGATTAAGGTAGAACGGTTCAAGGGTGTGGAGATCGTCAACGTCGCCTGCCTTGAAACGATGCCAGGCCAACTCTGCTAGGGCAGCGGGGCGCCGCACGGCGAGTGCGGGGGGTAGGAGTCGTATCTCTTCTTCCATTTTCTCTTCCAAGTAGCGACGTTCAGCAGGCGTCAGTTCACCCACAACGTGCACCCTGCTCTCCGCTTCATAGGCGGCAAGTCTTTGTGCGACGCCCTCGATGTCGGCGATAGTGGGCTCAGTAGCGGAGAGAGCGCTGTGTGTACCGCCTGGCTCGTAGATTGCGTACGCGTGGCGTCCCCGCCCTGCCTGCAACAATGCGAGGACAGCGTGTCCCAGTCCAACGTGTGGATACGCTGTCACGTCAAGTGATGAGATACCGATGATGGGCAGGGAATGCGCGGCAGCGATTCCTTTCCCCAGGCTCATCGCCACCCGCAATCCGGTGAAGGAACCCGGTCCCCTTGTCACCGCCACAGCTGAGAGGTCTGCCGCCCTAGCATTGATCCGTTTCAGCGCATCATCGATCGTCGGTGCCAACCACTCCGTATGGTAGAGTCCTCCCGACCAGTTAGCCTCTGCACGCACCACCTCTCCATCATAGAGCGCCAGGCCGGCCTGTCGGGTAGCACTGTCAAGCGCAAGTAGCATAGTTATCGTCCGTGGAGCATGTCACTCTGGCAGTGCGAAAGCCTGCCGTTTGTAGGCTTGTAGGAGGGCCTCCGAGCGGGGGGAATTCGCGTCCATGGTAAGAGAGCGCGAATGATCATCAACGTGCTCCAGATAAAGATGGAGTGCATCCTCCGGGAGCCATCTCTCACCCTTTTCGGGCCATTCCACAACGACCACACCATCCGCATCGAGATACTCTTCCAACCCGATCGTCGCAATCTCCTCATCTCCCTCCAACCGATAAAGATCGATGTGGTACATCGGGATGCGGCCCTCTTGGTACTCGTTGATGAGGGTGAAGGTCGGACTACGCACTGGCTCCGTCACGCCAAGTCCCTGTGCGATCCCCTGTGCAAAGTGGGTCTTCCCAGAACCCAGGTCGCCACGCAGCAGGATCACATCTCCCGGCTGGACCAAAGCGCCAAGACGGCTACCGAAGCGGCGCGTCTGAGCCGGGCTGTAGCTGAAAAAGCTTATCGCGTTTCCCTTGATGACAGACATGGTGAGATGAGCCTAGCGAATTGAGTTATTGCATATTGCATGGTGCATGGTGCGTCGAACGGTGGAACGGAATGCATTGTGTATATAGGTAGGGCTAGTAGGCTTCTGGAGATTATGGTTGAGTCGGTAAAATGGCATTCTTTGGTGATTATAGCGCAGGGGCCAAGGGGGGGCTAACGGTTTCCGCCCCTTTTGGACGCGTTGCTCGGCCTTTTCAACTATGATATGATTGCCCATCCTTTTCGACCACCATAGATTAGACTGCTCCATGCGTTACCTAATACTCTCCGATATCCACGCCAACTTGGTTGCCTTGGACGCCGTACTGGAAGCGGCCGACCTCTCTACCATCGATCAGGTATGGTGCTTGGGTGATGTCGTGGGCTATGGGCCTAACCCCAACGAGTGCGTCGCGAGAATGAAGGAGCTAGCAACCTACTGTCTTGTCGGTAACCATGACTGGGCAGCGCTGGGCAAAATAGACGTTAGCGACTTCAACCCAGAGGCACGAAAGGCAGTCCTGTGGACGCAGGAGCACCTCAGCAAGGAAAGTATCGCTTTTCTGGCGAGCCTGGAAGGTCGATTGGATAACGTCCATCCCCATTTTACACTCGCCCATGGAAGTCCGCGCCATCCCATCTGGGAGTACCTGCTCTACCCTTCCTCTGCCGAAGAGAACTTCGACTTCTTCGACACACGTTATTGCCTTGTCGGCCATACTCACAAGCCGATCATCTTCCGGCAAGAGATGGGCCAGGAGGATGTACTGGCACTCCAGCCCGCGGTGAACCTCGCACTCCCACTCGCACAGGCAGAGAATATCCGCTTTATCATCAACCCCGGCTCTGTCGGACAACCACGTGATAACGACCCCCGTGCCGCCTACGCCATCTACGATGATGACGAAGGAACTCTCACCTTCCATCGCCTCCCCTACGACATCGGCGCGACACAGCGCCGCATGCGAGTCGCTGGCCTGCCAGAGCGGCTTATCCAACGACTGGAGTATGGGTGGTAGGGTCCGGGGAGCGGGGAGCGGGGAGCGGGGAGCGGCGAGCGGCGAGCGGCGAGCGGGGAGCGGAGAGCGGGGAGCGGAACGGCGTGTGGGTTGCAACGGCAGGATAAGAGGAGTGGGGAGTGTTCCCCATCGGGTTGGGCTAGATTTGCAGAGGTAGCAAGCAGGGTGGGAACTTTTGAGCGAGGTGTGCCGTTCCATAGGTAGAACAGTTGCTCAAGGCATGGAGGTCCCGATGAGATATCCTTCTTTTCCAAAAATCCTTGTTCTACTCCTTGTTCTACTCGTCACCCCACTCCTCGTTGCCTGTGGCGGGGCAGAGGATGGGCTCTCTGAAGCGCCTGCCTCTGAACCAGCTGCAGAGGAGGTTTTCGAGGAGGCGGCGGCGGGTGGGGAAGCGCCGATGGAGATGGCTGAGGGGGATGAGGGTGCCATCATCGAGTCCGGGCAGGCGATGGCGCAGGCACCTGTCAACCGCAGGATTATCTACACGGCCTCCCTGCAGATCCGTGTGGAGGATCCCCTCGTCACTGCGCAGCGACTCTCGGTGCTGGCGCAGCGCTACGGTGGCTATGTAAGCAATGCCAACATCTTCGAGGTACGTGAGGATACGTACCATGCGACAGTGACGTTGCGGGTGGACACGGAGCAGTTCAACGCGGCCATGGTGGAGCTGCGCGAACTGGGCAGCGAGGTGCTAGAGGAAACCATCAGTACCCGGGACGTGACGGAGGAGTATGTCGACCTGGAAGCACGCATCGAGAACCTGGAACGTACGGAGGAGGAGTTGCAGATCCTGCTCACGGAAGCCCGCAAGTCAGGGGGCAGGATGGAAGATATCCTTATCGTCTATCGTGAGCTGACAGAGATCCGGGCACAGATCGAGAGTCTCCAGGGGCGACTGAACGTGTTGGCCGATCAGGTGGGGCTTGCCACGATCACGGTTGAACTGGTGCCCCCGGAAGTGCAGGTCTCGATCGTGAATGAAGAATGGAGCATCAGTGGTACCGTGCGGCAGGCGTTGCGCACCCTCACGGAGAGCCTTCAGGTGCTAGCGTCTCTCGCAATCACCTTCTCGATCGCCGTCGCCCCGCTCCTTCTTATCGGTGGGCTGTTCCTGTATGCGCTGTACCGACTTGCCCGCTGGGCGATCGATCGTGCTCGCCAACAATCCCAACCATCTGCGCCGACGGCAACCCCACCGGCCGAGTAAAGTGCCGTCCTACTGCGACGACCAGGTGGCCAGCACGCCCCGCGCAATCCGCTGGGGCGTGCTGCTCTCCTCTACGGGAAGTGTCCAGATTCCACGCCGCCCATCCTCCCCGGTACCCGCGTACAGTAGGGTTTGACTATCAGGACTCCAGAGGGAAACACTCTGGGCATACTGGTCAAAGTAACGGAGGTAATCAAGCAAGAAGGACCTTGTGGGCGAGAAACGCGCAAGAGGGTAGGTTCGCTCTCCGTTCCAGATGTGCCAGCGGAACCACAACCGCGATTCCTGCTTGGGCGGTGAGGCCTGTGGCGGCCGCTGGTCACGACGCCGTAGCTCTGGCCGGAGGAATGCAACCTTCTTCCCATCTGGACTCCAGAAGAAGGCGACGACGGGCATCTTCGACAGCTCCCATGCGCGATTAGCCTCTAGGTCACGCACCCACAGCGGCCCAAAGCCGGCAAGCCCTATCCGTTGCAGCGTGAACGAATAGGCAAGGCGTCGGTTGTCGGGACTCCAATTGAAGGTGAACAATCCGCGCGCGCTCGATACCTCAGCAACGTTCTCGCCGCTGGCATCAGCGACGACCAGGGTATCCTCCGTGCCCTCCGCTTCCGTCACGAAGGCGAGTCGCTCCCCATCCTCACTCCAGTGCGGCGCCTGGAATAGTCCCGGCTCGACATCCAATGGCTCACGATGCCCGTCCTGGTCGAGAAGGACCAGCTCTTCCCCACCAATGTGCGCCAGCATCTTCGCGCCATCCGGGTTCCAGGAGAAATAGAATGGATTGCCCCGGGCGATGGTGATCACCTCGTGAGCATCGCCTGCCACATCTACCATGCGCAGGGCCAATCCCCCCGTTGTCCAGTTGCTCAGGAAGGCGAGCATCTCGCTAGTAGGGCTCCAATAGAGATAAAAGGGAGGAAAATCGGTCGGAATCCTCTGCCGCTCCCCACTTTCGGTAGCGAGCAGGTGCAGGGCGCTGTCTGAAGGAATCGGTACCGCATCCTGTGGCAACTCAACGAATGCGAGCATGCGCCCATCCGGGGACCAAGTGGGATAACGGTAGATCTGGGTGGAACGGGAGGCATCGTCCGTGATAGCAACCAGATCCTTTCCATCCGGCGACACGGTCCAGATATTGCCATCCTCTCCAACCAGGGCAATCCTTCCAGTCCCGGTAACGACCGCCTGCAGGTCTGCCGTCCCTGCTTCCGACTCAGGATGGACGACGGACCAGGCCCACCAGGTGAACGCCGCGGCACAGAGAAAGGTCACCACCGTCAGGCAACCGGCCAGTACTCCGACTCTCCACCACCTCATCGGTTCCCTCCCTCTATCCTTTGCTTGAATGATAGCCGAGCAAGAAAGAAACCGATAGGATATTCCTTACAACAGGTACTTGCTCCACATCTCGTGCCCGCGTGCTTCCGAGAGGAGCGCAACGACCATGTAGCGCGGGCGGAAGGGGGCACGGAGCGGGGTCATGCCGCATTCGTCGGGCAGGCGATCGCCCTTACGTTGGTTACAAGAGGCACAGGCCGTCACGACATTCTCCCACTTCAGTGTACCACCCCGCGAGCGTGGTAAGAGGTGATCTAGAGTGAGATGGGCGCGGCCCGGTTGCCGACCGCAGTATTGACAGGTGTACCCATCACGGATGAAGACGTTGCGACGGTTGAGAGGAAGTGTCAGGCGGTGCGGGATGCGCACGTAGGTAACAAGGCGGATCACCAACGGCCACGGATAGTCCTCCTCGGCCGAGTGGAGCGTACGTTCCGCCGCCTCGACCAACTCCGCCTTCTCCTTTAACAGCAAGACGATGGCGCGTCGCACCGATACGATATTTAGTGGCTGGTAACTGGCATTCAGTACCAATACCCCAGACATACGCTATTCTCCTTATAAAGAAAAACCCCCTGGCGGGGGTTCTTCAAGCAGGATGAAAGAAGAGGTAGGTAAAGTGTAACTGGAACTGCGCCTTTGCCTCATGACGCCTTTTCTCGACTCGTCAGGAACGCCTGAACCTCGTCCCGCGCCGTATGATAGCGGCGAATTAGTTGCCCATCCGAGGTTTTCAGATTGGAGACCGTCCGGAAAGCGCAGGTCGCACAGCCGAGGGACAATCTGTAGGAGCCAGGCTGGCAGGTAGCGCAACCACACAGCCGAACCATCACAAGTTGGAAAGCTAGGCTATCTAGGTGCTCTTCATCCAAGGTAGCGATATGCTCGGTTAACTCTTGCCACGCCTCCCCACGCGCCTCACCTAACTGTCCAGTTACCGCATGGGGATACATCCATTCATCTTTCTGGCGCATGAACCGCCCTTCCTAGCAATTGTGTAGAAATAAGAGGGGAAAATAGACAAAAAGCCCACCACTGACCGAGTGATGGGCTTTTCGAGAGAAGGGTGCGGGACCAGGAATCGAACCTGGGCTGACGACGTCAGAATTCGCAAGCAACTTTCAAACACTCGTCCGGACATCCGTCCCCGGTCCTCCACCAAGTTGGCAGGCAAGTCACCCTGCCTTCTCAATCTGACGCGGATTATAGTGCAAGTAGTTTCGTAAATCAAGTAGTTCTCGCTGACTAGGTAGTATCCGGGGCTACCACCTGCTATACTGTTTCGCGAAACAGTAAACCAGTCAAGAAGGACAATCAATGTGGGGTGTCATCCCAGTAGCTGGCAAAGGAACACGTCTTTATCCACTCACGCTAGACAAGCCGAAGGCATTGCTCGAGCTCCGTGGTCGCCCTATTCTGGAGCGTCTGGTAGAGCGAATCGTTCCCGTGATCACGCATCTCTGTCTGGTAGTCGGAGAGAATGAACTGCTCTTTCGAGCGGCCATTGGGGATCGCATCCACGGCATTGCGGTTCACTACGTTACCCAAAGCAGCCCGGTTGGCGTGGCGGACGCAATCTGTCGGGCTGAGGCAGTCGTAAGTGGGCCTTTCCTGGCGCTGATGGGAGATAATTACTTCGATGAGTCGCTGGTGCCCTACATTGAAGGATGGCAGCAGAGCGGAGCGGATGGTGCCATCCTTGTCGAGCAGACCGAGGAGTCCTCGCGCGACCCGGTTGGCATTGTGGAAGTCGAGCGGGGTAGCGTTCTCGCACTTACCAAAGCTTCATTTCAGCCCGGCATGGGTC
>JALZCF010000034.1 GCA_030863245.1 Chloroflexota bacterium | reverse complement strand
GTATTGGGGGATTGGGAACCCTTACCGGATGCGCGCGGCAAGGAGGCCGCTCCCCCCGTCGAGTGGCCTACGGAACCTGTCGTGCGCTTTGAAGCGATAGCTGGTAAGAGTCAGAGCGATATCGTTTACGGATTACCCACGATCCCGCGCAATCATCCGGACTACCTGGCACTGCGTTTGGCCAATACTGTCCTCGGCGTCTTTGGGATGATGGGTCGCATCGGCAAGACCGTGCGCGACGAACAGGGGCTCGCCTACTATGCTCGCAGCGGCCTCGACGGTACCCTCGGGCCCGGCGCCTGGACCGCGACGGCAGGCGTGGCGCCGGACAAGGTGGAACAGGCAGTCGCATCGATCCGGGCAGAGTGGATCCGCTTGGGCGAGGAATTGGTGTCGGAGGAGGAGCTCAACGACAGCAAGACGCTCACAACCGGCTCCCTTCCATTACGACTGGAAACGAATGGGGGCGTCAGTCGCTCCCTCCTCGACATCTTGTACTACGATCTCGGTCTGGACTATCTGCAGCGCTTCGACAAGCTCGTCAACGCTATCACTCCTGAGGAGATACGCCGTGTCAGCCAGAGCTACTTCGATCCCGACCGTGCCGTGCTAGCCGTAGCCGGACCACCAGCATAAGTTACGCGTTGCCATCCGCCCGACCATCCCAACCGAGGAGCGAATGCTTGCCTGTGGCGTAGATATGATCCAGATCGCGCGCATCGAGGAGGCACTTGGTCGCTTTGGGACACGCTTCCTGGATCGCATTTTCACCGATAGGGAGCAGGCGCACTGCGGGGGGCGGTCGGAGTCGCTTGCAGCGCGCTGGGCAGCGAAGGAGGCAGTGGCCAAGGCGCTTGGCTGCGGCATTGGCGACGTGGCATGGCGGGAGATCGAGATCCTGCCGGACGATCGGGGTGCGCCCATATTGCATCTCCACGGTGCGGCCGCCCGACGCGCTAGGGAGCGCCACCTCCTCCATTGGGCTCTCAGCCTCGCTCACGAAGACGGGCAGGCGATCGCTTTCGTTGTGGCGATGGGATAGAAAGAAGGAAAGGTAGCATGCCAAATTCCATCGATGGTTACTTTGAAGATTTCACTGAGGGAATGACCTTCACGACGGCCGCCCGCACGATCACCGAGGCGGACATTGTCAACTTTGCGGGCTTGTCGGGGGATTTCAACCCGATTCACGTGAATGCTGCTTACGCGGAAAGCACGATGTTCGGACAGCGCATCGCGCATGGCCTGCTCGTGCTGAGCGTAACATCTGGCCTCACGACGGGTCTTGGCTTCATGGGCGACAAAGTGGAAGCGTTTATGGGCCTCGAGTGGAAGTTCCGCGCGCCTGTCTTTATCGGCGACACGATCCACGTCGCGCTGGCGGTTTCCCGAACGCGAGCCTCGCGGCGGCTGGGCGGCGGGATCGTCTTCTTCGACATTCAAGTCGTCAAACAGGACGGCACTGTTACCCAGAAAGGCGACTGGCAAATACTGTTCAAGAGTCGACCCGCCCTTGAGGAAGACACGGAGCGTGAGAGGGCGTAAGAGGCGAAAAAACTCGAATTACGGGCTTTCCTGTGCTATACTTGCTGACAAACAGAACAAGGATTTTTGGAAAGCAAGGATTTAGAAGAGGAGACGTATTACATGGCTGGTCATAGTAAGTGGGCAAATATCAAGCATCGCAAGGCTGCGGCCGACGCGAAGAAGGGAAAGCTCTACACCAAGCTTGCCCGTGAGATTGAATCCGCCGCTCGACAGGGTGGGGGCGATCCCGAGCTCAATTACACGCTTCGTCTCGCCGTTGACAAGGCGAAGGCTGAGAACATGCCGAACGACAACATCGAGCGTGCGATCAAGCGGGGTACCGGAGAGCTGCAGGGCGAAGAACTGGAAGAGGTCTATTACGAGGGGTACGGCCCCAATGGCACCGCGATGATGTTCAAGTGTCTGACCGACAACCGCAATCGGACAGTAGGCGATATTCGCTCGGCCTTGCGCAAAGGGGGCGGTACGCTTGCAGAGAGCGGTGCCGTTGCCTGGCAGTTTGGGAATAAGGGTCTCATCATCGTTCCGATGGATGGGAATGATCCCGACGAGATCATGCTGCTCGCGATCGACGCCGGGGCAGAAGACGTCACGGTCGACGACGATGTGATTGAGGTGATCACGGCGCGCGAGGACCTACAGAAGGTGGCAGAGTTCATCAAGGGCGAAGGTATCGAAACCGAGAGCGTCGACCTCGCGATGATCCCGCAACATTACGTCGAGTTACCGGTCGATGACCAGATCAAGGTGATGAACCTGATCGAGCGGTTGGAGGACCTAGACGATGTCCAGGAGATCTACACCAACGTCGAGTTCTCCAGTGAAGCACTCGAAGCAGTGAGCTAGTGACTCGCGCGCGGATTCTTGGCATCGATCCCGGCACGGCCATTGTTGGCTGGGGCATCGTGGAGGGGGAAGGACAGGAGCTGTCGCTGGTCGAATGCGGCACCATCCGTACCCCCCCCAACACGCCGTTAGTCGAGCGGATTGCCAAAATATACCGCGAGCTAAACGAGATTCTCGACCAGTATCGGCCCGACGGCGTGGGCATCGAGCAGCTTTTCTTCGCGCGCAATGTCACCACCGCGCTGCCCGTTGCTCACGCGCGAGGTGTCATGCTGCTTGCCGTTCACCAGCGCGGACTGCCGCTGGAAGAGTTCACCCCTCTCCAGATCAAGCAGGCCGTGACGGGCTACGGTGGCGCGGACAAGCATCAGATGCAGCAGATGGTGCGTCTCTTGCTCGGACTCGCCGAGCCCCCC
>JALZCF010000016.1 GCA_030863245.1 Chloroflexota bacterium | reverse complement strand
GTTCGTCGCTCTCCGGGTAGCGCAGGTTGCGCATCAGGCTGGCATAGATGTCGAAGGAGCGATGGGGCGGCAATTCAAGCAGATCGAGGCTCGTGCTCGCCACAAGGAAGTTGCGTGCCAAGGCTTCCTGCGCTGTCAGCTCCACGACGTGGCTCTTGCCGAACCCATACTCCCCAAGTACCGCGCGCACCGCGCCACCCTCCTGATGGGCCTTGTTGAGCCCGGCGATCACGCTCGCGCGCTCCTCTTCCAGACCGATCGTGAGCTCGCGCACGTGCTGTGCGGGTGCGACGCCGACGCGCAGCGCCTCCACCATCTGGCGGGCCTCGAACTGCGTGCGTGTCATTGGGGCAGGGGGCGTGAAAGTCAGTGGCGCAGCGGGAACTGCCTCAGCGGCGCCATCCTCCCCCACGAACTCCTGTCGTGGGCGCCGGAAGCGCAGCCCGCTGTCAAAGCGTACCATCCACTCTGTCCCGTTGCGGTACACCGCCACGACCTGTCCATACCCGTATTGGGGATGTTCGACAAACTCACCGATCATACAACTCTCACTAGCCCACCCTGTCTCAATAGGGTGGCGTTTCCCCGCCGCTCAGCTCTTCCGCCTGGCCCCGGACAATCGCGACGGCTTCGTCCTCGGTTAGGACGCGCTCGCCGCTGTGGTGCTGGCGGGCCAGCTCGGTGACGAAGGCTTTGACGAAGAGGCGGCGGTGGCTGACGTCGAGAAAGACATCACGGGCGACGTTGGCGAGGATGGCGGCATTGGCATATTGGATGCTCTGGTCCAGTTGTGTGTCGAAAGCCATCTCGTAGATGGGGATCAACTTCTCTCCGATGGCGAGCATCAGGTCATCCTCATTGAGATCGAGCTGGTCGAGGCTGATCTGCGGGCTAAAGTGGTTGGCATGGGAGAAGCGGCCCGGGGTGCGGATCCGCTGTTGGAGCGCGGGATAGCGCGGCACCACGTCGTTGATAAACTGTGGCGGCACGGCATAGACGAACATCGCGCCCGGAAGCTCGTCGCGGCAGCGGTCGATGACCTCGCGCAGGTTGTCGGTCGCCAGCTTCTCGGCGCGGCCGCCGATGCTCGCCATGCGGTCCACCTCATCGAACAGCAGGAGCAGACCGGTGTAGCTGAGCGCGCGGACCGTCTGCGCTAGGGAGCGCAGCATGCGGAAGGCGTTGGGGCGGGTGATCTTGCCGACCACGCCGACCTCGCGCAGGATCTTCGTGTCGTCGGGTGTGGTTGGCTCGCCCATCAGCCAGCGCGTCAGGGACTCCAGCCGCTCCTCCTGATCCCGGATCAGCGCCTCAAAATAGCCGAGAATCGCCGCCTTGTAGGCAGGACTATCGATGAAACTCGCTTCGATGGTGTCCACCAAGCCCCGATAGTAAGGGTGGGTGAGCGTATCCAGACTTACCTCGCCGACGATACGCTCGAGGGTTCCCTCCAAAAAACGCGGTAGGCCACGCTCGTCGGAGACCTCCTCAGCGGGCTCGTGCCAGATGATATTCTGCGCCACGGCCGCGTAGACCAGGCGTTGGTCGTTGTAGGGTGTCTCGACCGGGCTCAGGTCGACCTTGACCACGGCGAAGCCGCGCGTCCATGCGACGTCGCGCAGGCAATAGAGGAAGTGTGACTTGCCGCTGCCGTAGTCGCCCACCACCATCTTGTAGGCCCCGCCGCCATCTTGAAGGTAGGAGGAGAAGTAATATTCGTCCAGGGCATGGAGCAGCGATTGATTGCCCACGTTGAAGTACTGCACGCCCTTTGACGGGGGCGTGCCCGAGCTGCCCAGTACTTCAATCACATGGCGGGCGAGAGGACGAGTTAGAGTCACCGCCTACACCTCCTCGAAGGTGATGTCCGAGTAGTATTGGCCGTCCAGAGGGCCTTCCGGGATCCAAACGCTGCGGCTCGGGTTCTCTGCCTGGCTCTTGGTGGCGACGCCGAGGCGCAGTCGATGGCGCTGGCCGTCAACGCTCACGGTAGGAGAGCTCTGCGCCAGGACTAGATCGCGGACGAAGAGGGCGCGATCGTAGTCTTTGAAGGTCGAGCGGGAGGGGGCATTCCAAAAGCGTCCACTCTGGCGGTTCAACACGACCTTACTATACACGTCGACGATATTGAGGCGGTTGCCCGGCGGGCGGCGGGAGCGGCTGTCGATGATTTCCGTCCAGGCCCCGTAGAGCTCGCCCAGGAAGTCGTCCACGTCGATCTGGCGCTCGGCAACAGTCCTGTACTGCTTGTCGAAGGCTTTCAGGATTGCGCCGAGAGAAAGGGGGAGGCGACGCGTCAATGCTTCCTTCCCGTAGAACCACTGTGCCTTGCGCGTTGCGATGTCGATCTGTAGCACGAGGGGGTCGACGACCAGCGTCGGCGGGCGGCCGGTTACGGTTCGTCCACGCTCCTCGAAGGTCTCTTTCAGATCGCGCGCAAACTCGAAGGCGAGGGCGTCCAAAGCCCCCTGGGTCGCCGCCTCGAAACTCGCCGTGGCTGCCTGCAATGTCGGGTCATCTACTACATCGGCGGCCTGCTGGAGCTTGACGAGCGCCTTCTGCATGGGGAGCGCGTCAGCCTTCTCCTCACTCGCCAGCTTTATCGCCTGCTTGAGCGCGCCCGTCGCGCTGCGCAGCGCCTTGAATCGAGGCTCTAATTCCTGCTGGGCGTCCTGTAACTCCTCTAACAGCTGTTCATTCATCTCTTTCGATCACTCTTTCGTGGGTAAAACTATGTTGCTACATGGCATTAGCTAACGTTAAATCTTATGTAAAAGCGAGATCTTTTGCAAGCCTGGACCAAGCTCACAGCGGAGCAATTCCTTGCTGGGTACGAGGAGAATGACTCGATCTATGTTGTGCCCATACTTCATCACATCTAGCGTGTTCATGGTTTTGTCCTTCCTTAATTACTGAGCTATGCACACTGATTGACTGGCAAAACACGAAGAGGCGCGATATTCCGCACTCCGCAATCTCCAATCTCCAGTCTAGACGCTTGCTTTTTCCCTCCAGCGGAAATATTATACAAAACAGGAATAACAATGAGATAGGTGAGGTGCCAAAGTGGCCAAAGAGAAAGTCACCATATCCGTCGCTGACGAGTACAAAGATCGTTTTTCGGACATCGTCCAGCAATGCGAAGCGGCAGGCTTGGAAGTCGAGCAAGCCCTGCCAACCATCGGCGTTGTGAGCGGCGCGATTGACTCCGATAGGTTCGACGACTTCAGCAAGATGGAGGGTGTTGCAGCTATCGAACGGGAACGAACATACCAGATCCCGCCGCCAGACAGCGATATTCAGTAATAACCTTCCGACGACAAGCCAATCCCCTAGCAGGGTAGTATGGCTGCTAGCTCATATACTTCAAGTTACGACTCAGGTGCCCGGCCATTCAGTGTGCCGGGCACCTTCCTAGGTCGCTGCAGGTTCGATCTCATCCACACTCAGTGAGCCGTAGACTCGCGCGGCCCTCACATCATCCCCAACCGCGACCCCCGCACGCTGCTACCGCCGCCCATCCAATATCCCACTGCACAACTTCTGCACATTTGCATGCTACCCTCTACTGAGCCGAACGTGTGAATCCAGAGTCATTCCAGGTGTTGCGTGGTGCATGTTGCGTGTTGCATATGGCGTGTTGCTTGGTGTTTGGTGCATGGTGTATTGGGCGTAGGGGGTTTGTGTTTTGCGTTTTGCGCTTCACCTTATCTTCACGCTCACAGGTTCGGCTCCATAAACGCGACCCATAATCACGACGGCGGATCCACGATGGCGAAACAGCGGATTCTGGTGGTGGACGATGACCGTGCTGTGGCGCGTCTGATGCGCGGTTACCTGGAGCAGGCGGGGTACGAGGTGCAGGTCGCCCATGATGGGACTACCGCCTTGCACATGATCCGGCGTGAACGACCCGATCTGCTCCTGCTCGACTTGATGCTCCCTGAACGCGATGGCTGGGAGGTGACCCGCATCCTGCGCGGTGACGCGACGTTGGCGACCTTGCCCATCATTATGCTGACCGCGCGCGTCACCGACAGCGACAAGATCGACGGGTTGGAGTTGGGCGCCGACGACTATGTGACCAAACCGTACAACCCGCGCGAGGTGGTGGCGCGTGTGCGGGCGCGGCTGCGCATCCAACAGGGGATGCAGCAGGCGGTCGCCAGCCCCCTGCTCCGCGTGGGCGCGCTGGAACTAAACCCCAACCGCATGCAGGTCACCCTGGCCGGTCAGGAGGTCACGCTGACGGCGACCGAGTTTGAGATCCTGCATGTGCTGATGGCGCACCCGGGCTACGTGCTGACTCGCTCCGAGCTGATTCGTCAGGCGATGGGCCACGATTTTGAGGGCGTGGAGCGCACGCTGGATAGTCACATCCGTAACCTGCGCCGTAAGATTGAGCCTGACCCCAAGCATCCCACCTATATCAAGACCGTTTACGGCATTGGCTATCGCCTGGAGGAGGAGAGCTCATGAACCGCTTATGGGTTCGGATCACGATCGTCATCGCGGGCATCGTGCTCTTTGTCGCCTTGATGCCGGTGGCGACGCGCCTCACCACCCGTTCTCGGGACTATACTGCCGCTGTTGCGACAGTGGATGAGAACACGGAGCGCTGTGCCAAGGAGCAACGCCTAGCGGAGGATCGCATATGGAAGTGGGTAAGTCGTGACTTGTTATTCGGGGGTGGGATTGGGCTGATGGCGAGTGTCCTACTCAGCCAGTGGCTCGTGGCCCCATTCAGGCAAATCGAGAAGGGCACCCGCGCCGTGGCCGAGAGGCGTCTCGACTATCGTGTCCCGGAGGTGGGCAGCCAGGAGATGCGCTCGGTGGCGCATTCCTTCAATCGCATGGCGATGGAGTTGGAGCGCCAGGAAATGCTCCGGCGCAACCTGCTGGCCGACGTGACCCATGAACTGCGTCACCCGGTGCACGTCCTCCAGGGGAGCCTGCAGGCGATTCTGGACGGCGTCTACCCGCTCAACATGGAAGAGGTTGCGCTCATGCTGGAGCAGACCCAGCACCTCACCACGCTGGTCGATGACCTCCATGCCCTGGCCCTCGCCGAGGCACACGAGCTTCCACTTCACCGGCAGCTGACCGATATCGGGGAGTTGGTGCAAGAGACGACCGAGGCGGTGGCGCCGTTCGCCAATGAGAAAGGTATTACCCTGACTGTGGCGCGCCCTTCAGACCCCATCCACCTTTCGGTTGACCCGCAGCGGCTGCGCCAGGCCGTGCACAACCTCTTGAGCAACGCGCTCCGCTACACGCCGGAGCTGGGCCAGATCGCCGTGGAGGTGGTGCGGCGGGGCGAGCATGTCGCGCTTGCCGTGCGCGACAGTGGCATTGGCATCCCAGCCTCCGACCTCCCCTACCTCTTCGACCGCTTCTACCGCGGGGATGCCAGCCGGAACCGCGGGGCGGGTGGCGCTGGCCTGGGACTCGCCATTGTCAAGGCCGTCGCCGAGGCCCACGGCGGCCATGTTACCGTCCACAGCCCTGGCCATGACCAAGGCAGCACCTTCACACTCTACTTGCCCATAGATGACGCCACATCGGATGCTGGCGGAGGATAGGGGATTGCCGCACCTCTCAGCCGTGCTCCCCTGGCGCGACAACGCGCAGCGTGACAGGGAACGAGATTAGAGATTAGAGACTAGAGACTGGAGCTTAGAGATTGGAGACTCGAGATTAGGATGTCGCATCATTCCGCACTCCGCACTCCGCACTCTCCAGTCTCCAGTCTCCAGTCCGCATTCCCTAAACGCTACCCTGGCTTCCTACCTACTGTCCCCTCCGGCTAGACTTCCTCCTCCGCCTCGCCGAAGGTAACCTCGATTTGTTGCTCCTCGCCGTCACGCAGCACGGTGAGCGTGGCCGTCTCGCCAGGTTCAATCGCGCTGAGTTGCGCGCGGAGCTCCACCACCGAGGTAACCGGCTCGTCGTTGAAGGCCGTGATCACGTCGCCTGCTTCGAGCCCTGCATCCTCCGCCGGGCTATCCTCCACGACCTCCTGCACCAGGACCCCTTCCGTATCCTCGGGGAGTCCCATCTCCTCGGTGACCTCCGGGGTCACGACACCGCCCAGGATACCCAATTGTACCCCCGGCTCGAAGGCCTCCTCTGGCACTGCCGCCTGCGTCCCCGCCTTGGGGCGCGCGTCCAGCGTCACCTCGACCTCTTCTTCCTCGCCGTCCCGTAGGATCGTGAGCGTGACAGTCTCCCCCACCTCGGTGTTGTTCTCAAGATAGGAGATGATGTCGTCCAGGTCGTTCACCGCTTCGCCGTCGATGGCCGTGATCACGTCGCCGCCCACGCTGAAGGGCACACCATCGATCCTGACGCTCCGCGTGCTGCCTTCGAGGCCCGCCTCATCCGCCGGGCCACCCGGCACGACCTCCACGACCAGGGCGCCGCGTTGCGTTGCGTCCAGCCCCATCGCTTCATTCAAATTCGGGAAGAGGGCCATGCCGCTAATCCCCAGGTACGGATGCTCAAACGTGCCGCTCTCGATCAGCTCAGGCACCACCCGCTCCACCACGCCGACCGGGATGGCGAAGCCGACGCCGGTATAGCTGCCAGTTACCCCCGCGATGGCCGTCGGAACGCCAATCAGTTGGCCGCTCTCATTCAACAGGGCGCCACCTGAGTTGCCAGGGTTGATGGCGGCGTCGGTCTGGATGATATCGGGGATGCTGTACCCCCCTATGCCCATCGCCCCGCTGGCGGGAAGGAGCCGTCCCAGCGCGCTGATGATGCCCAGCGTCATCGTCCCCTCCTCACCAAAGGGGTTGCCGATGGCAATCGCCAGTTGGCCGACCGCCAGATCCTCCGGACTGGCCAGTTCGACCGGCGCCGGCCACTCGAAGCCGTCCAATGCCTCCACCTCTAGCACCGCCAGGTCACTCTCCGGGTCAGCGCCGATCACCTCAGCCTCGAGAACCGTTCCCTCGGCAAAAGTGACATAGATCGTATCCGCTTGCCCGACCACGTGGTAATTGGTGACGATGTGACCTGACTCATCCCACACAAAACCCGATCCCTCACCCACCAGCGGCCCTGGCACCCGAAAACCTTGCGTGGCCCCCACCACCTGGATGCTCACCACAGCTGGGTTCACC
>JALZCF010000008.1 GCA_030863245.1 Chloroflexota bacterium | reverse complement strand
GGAGCGGGGAGCGGGGAGCGGAACGGCAAGGATGAAGGATGAAGGATGAAAGGGGCAGAAGTGGGGAGCGGGGAGCGGGTTTAACGGGTGTGGCCCTCTAGCGGCTCGGTGGGCTCGTCCCACTCCCCTAACTCGTAGAAGATTGCAGCGGCCGCGGCGAGTGCCGCGGTCTCAGCGCGGAGGATGCGAGGGCCAAGTGTTACGGGAAGCGCGCCGTGCGCTTGCGCATTCCGCACCTCCTCCTCCTCGAATCCCCCCTCTGGCCCTATGAAAAGATTAACCTCTGTGGGCGGTGTGCCATTGCCTGGAGCGAGTATTCCTCGCAGGCTTTGCCCGCCCTCCTCCCAAGGGATCAAGGATAGTCCTTCAGAGCGCTGCACTTTGTCGAGTGCCACATCGAAGCGCAAGGGCTCGCTCACCTCGGGCAGTCGCCCACGCCCGCTCTGCTCCGCTGCCTCCCGCACGATGGCTTCCCAGCGGTCCAACTTCGCATCGCTCAAGCTGTCCACCGAGTTCATGACAGAACGCTCCGTTACAATAGGGACGAAGCGGCTAACTCCCAACTCTGTCCCTTTCTGGATGACGATATCCATCTTCTTCCCTTTCAGGAGCGCCATATAGAGGGTGAGGAGGGTACGCGGCTCGTTCCGGTTGGGACGTGCTTCCTGGACCGTGCCCTGGACCGAGCGTTTGGTAAAGGTGTGCAGTTCCACCTCGTACTCCATCCCACTGTTATCCAGCACGATCACCCGATCCCCTTCCCGCAGCCGCAGCACGCGACCCAACTGCTGCACGAGCTCGGAGGGGAAGAAAATCTCGGTGCCTTCGATGACTTCGCTGGGTACAAAGAATCGGTGCATATCCTATTTCCGGGAAGCGGGGAGCGGGGAGCGGGGAGCGGAACGGCTCGTGGAGCGGAGAGCGGGGAGCGCAGGCTGTTTCACTTCCTGATCTATACCTCGCGGTGGGTGATAGCTAGTCCAATCCAGTCTCCCTGCTCTACTCGTTCGACCACGACTAGACCCAGGAGGTCAACTACCTCCTGCACCAGCGACTCGCGTTCGGCGATAATACCTGCGAGGAGGATATAGCCGTTCGGGGCGAGGCGAAGGGCAGCCTGGGGAAGGAGGATGACGATGACCTCAGCCAGAATGTTGATAACGATGAGGTCGAAGGGGCCGTCGAAGGCATCTATGGAGCCAACTTTGACCTCTATCCCGTCTGCAACCCCATTCAGCAGCGCGTTCTCGCGTGTAGCCTCTACGGCGACCGGATCGCTATCGGTGGCAGCGACACGCCCCGCACCCAGTCGCACGGCCGCGATACTCAAAATACCGCTACCGCTGCCGACATCGAAGACGCGGTCGCCGGGCTGCAGATACTCCTCCATCAACAGCAGACACAACTGAGTGCTGGGATGTGTGCCAGTCCCGAACGCCATACCGGGGTCGATACGAATCGGCAGTTCATCCCCCTCGACATCCGGCTCCTCCCATGCAGGGACGATGACGAGGCGCTGGCCCGGCTTGGTGCGCGTATAGTGCTGCTTCCACGCCGACGCCCAATCGGTCTGGGCCAGTCGTTGTAGCTCCGGCTCCGGCATGGGATAGATGACATGGAGGTGCCAGATTGCCTCCCTCAGCTTCTGGATGGTCTCCTCTGCATCCGGCCCATCCGCCACGTAGGTTTTTACCACCAGCGGCTGCTCAATCGTCTCGGTGCCCGTCTCCGTCGACAGCACCTGCTCGATAACCGCTCCCCCCTGCCCGTAGCGCGCCATCACCTCGCTCAGCGCCTCTGCCCCCTCCCCATCCACCCCACGTACAGCGATTTCTATCCAGCCCATGAGGTATTTTACGTCTTACCCACGGGAGACGAGGGGTTCGTACTCGGGGTGACGCCGGACATAGCTGGCGACGAAAGCGCAGAGGGGAAGAACGTCCAGTTGTTGGGCTTTGGCGTACTCCAGAGCGGTACGCGCCAGCTGGCTCGCAATGCCTTGTCCCTCGAGTTCTTCGGGCACCTCGGTGTGCATGAAGATAATCAGGTTGCCCGCCCGCTTGTATTCCACCACGGCAAGGTGGCCACCTACCTCTGCTTCAAAGCGGCCAGCCGCTTCATTATGCGCTACGTCGATCTGGTCCTGCCCCATTTTTCTTTGTCTCTTACCATGGCTGCCCCATCAAAGACAGTCATGCCCTCTCCTCTCCCATTGCGCCCTCTCCCTACCTAAATGCTTCCCTTAGCTTGTCGAAGAAGCCCCCCTTATGATTCGTGTGGCTCACATCGCTACCTAGCGTATCAGCGAGCTGCTCGAAGAGGGCACGCTGCTCTGACGTGAGGTTGGCAGGGGTCTTGACGAAGACGTTGATGAGCTGATCGCCACGCAGGTCCTCGTTGCGAACGTGAGGGACACCCTTGCCACGCAGACGGAACACCTGGCCCGTCTGGGTGCCGGCCGGGATAGAGAGCGGCTGCATGCCATCGATCGTCGGCACCTCGATCTCGGCGCCTAGCGCTGCTTGGGCAACGTTGATCTCGACATCGAGCAGGATATTCTGCCCATCACGACGGAAGTACTCGTGGGGTCGCACGCGCACGTCGACGTAGAGGTTGCCGGGTGGGCCGCCCTGCAGCCCCTGATCGCCCTCTCCTGCCAGGCGGATACGCATGCCGTCGTCAATTCCTGGGGGCACATCCACTTCCAGATGTTGGGTGACACGTTGGCGCTTCTGCCCGTTGCAGGTAGGACATGGAGTCGTAACCACCTCACCCTCGCCACGGCAGCGGGGGCAGGTATCAGTGACGACGACCTGCCCGAAGATGCTCTGGCGGGCATGGCGCACTTCCCCCGTGCCGCCACATTGTACACAGCGGATGGGTGAGGTGCCTGGTGCGGCGCCGGTGCCGTGGCAGGTCGGGCAGCTCTCCAGTCGCTCGACCTCCAACTCGACCATGGTGCCTTTGACCGCCTCCTCGAAGTCGACAGTGACGGTCGTCTTCAGGTCGTTCCCAGGACGCGGACCGGTGCGCCGCATGCCACCCGAGGCGCGCGCAAAGCCGCCGAAGAATTGTTCAAAGATGTCACCCAGACCACCCTCGAAACCGCCAGCACCAGGCTGTCCGCTGACGCCTGCATGCCCAAAACGATCATACATACCCCGCTTCTGGTCGTCGGAGAGCACCTCGTAGGCCTCGTTGATCTCTTTGAAGCGCTCCTCCGCATCCACACCCTTATTCAGGTCGGGATGGTACTGACGCGCGAGCCGCCGGTACGCCGTGCGAATCTCTGCCTGCGATGCCGTTCGGCTGACGCCCAATATCTCGTAATAATCACGTCTACTAGCCATACTATCTGTCCTATTGAGATTAGAAACTAGAGATTAGAGAGTTGCCCACTGCTCTCTACTCTTCTAGCTCTATTCGACTCCTTCTACCTGCCCCTCTGTCTCTTCTTCCGTCGTCTCGCGATCCTCCGGCCCTTCGGCGTCTTGTGCGCTTGGCCCTGCTTCCTCAGCAACCGTTTCCTCTTCCGTTGCCTCCGCCGTGGTTGCACCCGCCGCAGGCGCTTGCTGCTGCGGCTGTGTCTGTCCGAGGGCACTGATTCGCTCGGCCAGGTCGTTCGTCAGCGCGCGCACCTGCTCCGTGGACGCTTCTGGATCAGCAAGTGCCGCGCGAAGCTCGCCTTGTGCGGCATTCAGGCCATCGCGCTGGTCGTCCGTGAGTTGATCACCGAAAGCCATCATCGCACGCTCGGCACGGTGCAGTGTGGTCTCGGCCTTGTTACGGGCTGTAATCTCATCCAGCCGAGCCTGATCTTCCGCCTCCGCGCTCATTGCCGCCTTGACCATCTCCTCGATTTCCTCATCGCGCAGGCCGGTGCTCGCCGTGATGGTGATACCCGTCTCCTGAGCGGTATCGCGATCCTTCGCTGAAACCTTCAAGATGCCATCGGCATCGATGTCGAAGGTGACGTCGATTTGCGGCACGCCACGTGGGGCCCGACGGACACCACTTAACTCAAACTTGCCCAGTGAGCGGTTCTCTGCTGCCAAGGGCCGCTCACCCTGCACGACATGGATACGCACCTCGCTCTGGTTATCGGCCACGGTCGAGACGGTCTTGGTCTCACTCGTCGGAATCGTCGTGTTGCGGGGGATGATCGGTGAGGCGATACCGCCCGCCGTCTCGATGCTCAACGTCAGGGGTGTCACATCGAGAAGGAGCACATCCTTCACCTCGCCGCCGAGCACCCCTGCCTGCACGGCCGCACCCACCGCAACCACCTCATCCGGGTTGACGCCCTTGTGCGGCTCCTTACCGAAGAACTCCTGCACCGCTCCCTGCACGGCCGGCATGCGCGTCTGGCCACCGACGAGGATCACCTGGTCGATCTCGCCGGTCTCCAATCCAGCATCGCGTAGTGCCTCCTGTACCGGCTCGAGCGTGCGCTGGATCAGTGCCTCGGTCAACTGCTCTAGCCTCGCACGGCTGAGCGTCAGGTTCAAGTGCTTCGGCCCCTCCGCCGTCGCCGTGATGAAGGGCAGGTTGATCTCCGTCTGCAATACAGATGAAAGCTCAATCTTCGCGCGCTCTGCCGCTTCCGAAAGACGCTGCAGCGCCATAGGATCGTCGCGAAGGTCGATGCCCTGCTCTTCCTGGAATGCCTCGGCGGCCCAGTCGATGATCGTCCGGTCGAAATCATCGCCACCCAGGTGGGTATCCCCCGCCGTGCTCAACACCTCAAAGACACCATCCCCCAAGTCCAAAATGGAGATGTCGAAGGTTCCACCACCCAGGTCATAGACGGCAATCTTCACGTCGCTTTTGTCGGTCAGTCCGTAGGCCAGCGCACTCGCCGTTGGCTCGTTGACGATGCGCAGCACCTCCAACCCGGCGATCTGGCCAGCCGTCTTCGTCGCCTGCCGTTGTGAGTCGTTGAAGTAGGCCGGCACCGTGATCACTGCCTGCTCAACCGGCTCGCCAAGGTATGCCTCAGCATCCCGCTTCATCTTCTGAAGAATCATAGCGGAGATCTCCGGTGGCGCATACTCCTTGCCCCCCATGAGGACCCGGACATCACCGCTTGGACCCGGCTGGAGTTTATAGGAGACACGCTCCTGCTCTTCCTGCACAGCAGGGTCGTTATATGCGCGGCCCATGAAACGCTTGATGCTGGAGATGGTGTTCACCGGATTCGTCACTGCCTGACGCTTCGCCATCTGCCCCACCAACCGTTCTCCGCTCTTCGGGTTGACGGCCACAACCGAGGGCGTCAGTCGCCCACCCTCCGCGTTCGGGATGACGACCGGTTCGCCGCCCTCCATCACCGCCATGACAGAGTTGGTTGTACCCAAATCAATTCCAAGTATCTTAGCCATATTCGGGTTTTCTATCTTCGCTCATCACTGCGCCACGCTAACGCGTGCCGGCCTGAGGACGTTGTCGTGATGGCGGTAACCAGCTTCAAATTCCTCGATAATCTGGCCCGACTCAACCTCCTCACTTGGCTGCGAGATGAGAGCCTCGTGAATGTTTGGATTGAATTCCGTGCCCGGCTCCGCCTCGATCCGGGAGACGCCTTCCTGCTCCAAGATGTTCCATATCTTACGTTCGATAGCGAGCGTTCCCTGAACCCATTCATCGTCCTGCAGGGCTTCTGGTACATGCCGTGCGGCTCGTTGCAGATCATCCAACACGGGAAGCAACTTCCTGAGGAGGCGGGCGTTCGCGCTGCGCTCTCGCTCCGTGCGCAGTCGCTCCTCGCGTTTCCTGTAATTCTGGAACTCTGCTGCACTGCGCCGCCATTGGTCCAGATACTCGGCGCGCTCTCGTTCCAGCTCCCCAATACGCTCGGTCAGTGCAGCCGTCTCATCCTCTGCACCCAGCTCCTCAAATACCTCAGACACCTCCTCAGAGATCGCCGACGGCTCTACATCTGCCTCTTGGCTCTCCTCCGCGACGCCTATCTGCTCCTCGTTCTCCACTGCTTCGTCGCGCTCATCCTGAACAGCCGCCTGCTCATGGTCGCTCATTCTTGTATATCCTCCGAAAATCTCTCTCAGCTTCTTATGCACAGAAATGCCTTACTCCTCACCGAGATATACATCCGACAGTAGGTGGCTCATCAGTCCGGCCATGAAGCGAACCGCACTGATGGCGCGACCGTACGGCATGCGCATCGGGCCCACCACGCCCATGATACCCCCCGCGTGCCCCTCGACACCGTAGGGTGCCATGACCAGGCTCACATCAGAGATCTCCCGCCAGCGGCCCTCACCGCCGATGATGACCTGCACACCACGGGTCGCGCGAATCTCGGCTGCAATCTGCTCGAAGAGGGGGCGCTCCTCAAGAATCTCAATCACCTGCCGGATAGCATCCGCGTCCGCAAACTCGGGTTGGCGCAGGATGTGGATGAGCCCGTCGCGATACAACTCGCTCGCACCCCGTGTGTCGACTCGCTCCATCAACTCCACGATCACCTCACGGACGCGGGCCTCGAAGAGTGTTAGCTCTGCCGGGCGGTTTATGATATCCAGGCGGTCCATGCCACCGAAGAAGGCATTGAGCTTGTTTGCGATGTGGTTCAGTTCCTCCTGCGTCGGGGAAGGTGACACGGTTCGCACGAGTTGCTGTTTGACGAGCCCCTCCTGCAAGACAAGCACAACCAATGCCAACCCGCCGCTAATACCGATCAGCTCGATATGCTTGACGCGGCAGCGTCTGGCGTGTGGCATGGTGATGACACTCGCCGAGTGGGTGGTGTGCGCCAGTACGGCCGCAGCCAGCTTCATCCACTGTTCGATATCCATCCGTGCCTGATGAAACTGGTGCCGGATCAGCCGCTGCTCTGCCTCTGGCAGGTCAGACTGCTCCATCAGCCGCTCTACGAAATAGCGATATCCCGCTTCGGTGGGAATACGGCCTGCCGAGGTGTGTGGGTGCGTCAGCAGTCCTACCTCCTCGAGGTACGCCATCTCGTTACGGACCGTTGCCGAGCTCACACCTAGGTCCGACTTTTCGACGACCGTGCGTGAGCCAATCGGCTGAGCATGCTGAATGTATTCCCGTACCACAAACCCCAGAACTTCCTGCTGGCGTTCGGTGAGATTCACACTCATGCCTCTCCTCCCCTCTAGTCCGCCTGTCCTACACCGCGTTGGCACTCCATTTACGGGAGTGCCAACGCGTAAAATGATAGCAGAGGGCTCATATACCGTCAAGCCTACTGCTGATTTTGGGATATGGATTGTGGGTAGCGATTAGCGAGAGGCACTAGTACGCGTTGCGGTCGAAGAGGGCCTTGAGGGCAGTGCGGAGGATGATCTTGATGTCGAGGGTGGGCGACCAGTTCTCGATGTACCAGAGGTCGTACTTGGTGCGTTCGAAGATGCTCGTGTCGCCACGGAGGCCGTTGACCTGGGCCCAACCGGTGAGACCGGCTTTTTCCTGGTGTCGATCCATGTAGCGCGGGATGATGCGACGGAACTCTTCGACATACTGGAGCTGCTCGGGTCGCGGGCCGACGAGACTCATCTCACCGAGGAGAACATTGATGAGTTGGGGTAGCTCGTCGATACTGGTACGACGAATGATCCGGCCGATACGAGTCACACGGGGATCATCCTCGGTGGTCCAGGTAGCGTACTGCTCCGCATCCTGGCGCATGGAGCGGAATTTGATAATGCGGAACGGCTTGGCGTCTAGTCCCATACGCTCCTGCGTAAAGAAGACAGGTCCCTCGCTCTCCAATTTGATCAGCAAGGCGACGAGCAACATGAGCGGCGACAGGATCACCAGGACAGTCGCGCTAAAGGCGACGTCCATCGCTCGCTTGACGCCCAGCTTCCAGCCACGCAACGCGATATCACGCACGGTGAGGAGGGGCAACCCGTTGAGATCGTCGATTGTCATCTCGCCGGCTATAAACTGGAACAGGTCGGGGAAGACCTTGATCGAGACCTTCTCCCGCTGCGCCCCATGGATGATGCCTAGCACCTCGTGATGGTTTGCCTCCGGCATGCCGATGATGACCTCATCCACCCCGAGCCGATCGATGAGCATAGGGAGATCATCGACGGTGCCTACCACCTCTTTGGAAAGTCGCGCGTGGCCGTTCTGGGGCCCCGCACGCACCACCCCCACGACACGATATCCCAGGCCCGGCATGCGCTCGATCGCGTTGAGGATCATCTGCGCTGCCTCGCCACTTCCCACGAGCAGCACGTTCTGGGTTGCCACCCCCGCAGACTGCAGGCGCCACCGCACGCGTCCATGCAGGTAGCGCCCGATGGTCACCATCATGATGGTTAGTGCCCAGGCGTACACGACCATGAGGCGCGGGTAGTCGAACTCGCCGTCGTTCTTGAAGAGGAAGGAGGAGACGGCGAGCGTCACCACGATCCCCACACTGGTACCCGCGATAACATGCCCCAACTCGTCTACGTAGCTCATCACACGGCGGCGCTGATAGAGCTTGTAGAAGAAGTAGGTCGTCACCATCGCCATTACCTGGATCACCAGCATGCCGTAGTAATCGCTGAAGACGAGCGGCCCGATATATTCCGTGACGAGCCGCAGGCGGAAAGCGAGGAAGAAGGCGACGGCCACCATCAGGCCATCGAGCGCCATGAGGGAGAGCGGGAAGAGGAAGGCAAGCCGCCATCGCTTCCGCCGCGCGTTACGTGCCGCCACACTATCGGCGGCAGGTTCGACGACGCGCGGAGCCAGGGTGAGTAAACGCCCTCTTCGATCTTTCGATGGGTATCGGGCTGGGCGACTCATACGGCGGAGGCGACTCCTCTCCGTTCCCGAGGACGCAACGCGTTACGGATAAGGTTCACACCGCACAACGTCCAGATTGCCAGGCGAATGATCCAGTTCACAGGAATGGGCATGTGACTAGCATAATGTTTCCGATGGAAAGTATCCATAGCGTCGTAAAAATTGACGATGCTCTTCCAGCTACGCTGCTTGCTGGACTCACCCTTGTAGTGCAGTACCGTTACATCCGCGTCGTACCACACTTTCCATCCGGCCGCCTTGATGCGATAGGCCAGATCGAGATCCTCTCCGTACATAAAAAAGCTCTCGTCCAGCAGCCCCACATCGCTAAGCGCCTCACGACGTATCATCATGAATGCGCCAACAACCGAATCAACCTCAATGCTTATGGTATCATCAACGTAGCTCAAATTGTATCGGCCAAAACGCGGATTTGTATGAAAAACAGATGACAATCCTGTAAGGCGGTAGAAGCTCGTCGCCGGACTGGGAAAGGAGCGTCGACAGGCTTTATCGAGCGAACCATCCTGTCGTACCAATCGAGGACCGGCAACACCACAGGTTGGCCGTGCGTCGACAAAGGTAAGCATCTCCTCTAAGGCATTCGTCGGAAGAAGCGTGTCTGGGTTGAGTAGCAGGGCGAATCGTGGTGCGTCGGGCGCAGGCTCGGCTCCCGGTTCGTCCCGGAAACCAAAGTGGTACAACCCAAGATTGTTTGCATGGGCATATCCCTGGTTTTCCTGCTGTGCGATCAGATGTACCTGCGGGAACTCATCACGCACCATCTCGACACTCCCATCCCCGCTGGCATTGTCTACCACACAAACTTGGAATGAAAAATCGCCCTCGCTATCGAAGATGGAGCGAAGGCAATCTCGGAGGAAATCCTTGGTTTTGAAATTAACGATGACGATGCCTAGATCTACCATATCTACAAACAATATCAGCTTCTGGCAGACAAAAACTAGCGGGCATTGTATCACTACGACGGGGAGTGGGTCAAAGTGAGGGAAAGAGGAGACTGTAGATTAGTGATTGCGGAGTGAGGAGTGCGGAGTGAGGAATGATTGGAGATTCGGGGCCAGACAGAGGGAGAGGGGAAAGGGGAGATTGGAAAATGGAAAGGGGACGGTTGCTTGATGGAATTTCGTTCTCCGTTGTCCATTCTCCATTTTCC
>JALZCF010000721.1 GCA_030863245.1 Chloroflexota bacterium | reverse complement strand
CACCCCAGATACAACCCACCGTTCTCATTTCTGTCTGCATCAACATTCATGATGAGATGCTGGAGCCGCCAGGGAGCGCAGGGACAGGATCCGGCGCGCAAGCTGGCGTGGATTGAGTTGCCTCGCGAGGATGCGCCCCACTATCCTAGGGTGAAAGAGGGAGGCAGGTGGCCTGATGAGATGGGCTACCTCCCAAAAGGTGCGGCTAATGGAGGGGTCGACCATCGCGAGGGGTACCACCTGCTCCATGTAGTGATGGGTGAGTCGCTCCAACCAGTTCAGCTCGCCTCCCTCCGTGGTGGGCCAGCGCAGATCTTGGCCTGTGGCTATTCGCCACGGCGTGTCGTTTACCTTTGCAAGACGCCGCTGGAATGCGCGCGCCATCCCACGAAACGCGTCCCGTGGTCCCCGACGGCGCTGTTCGCGCAGGCACTTGTCTAGTGCCATAGCACCCACCACGCTTACCGTCATGCCTTGGCCATACGCCGGGTTAAAGGCGTAGGCTGCCTCACCCAGGATCACGAAACGCTCGGGCCATCTGGCCAATCTCTCGTAGTGACGAAGCCGGTTCGCGGTACGCTGGTAACCGTAGACGGGTGTGAGCGGCTCTGCCTCTCGAATAGCCTCATAGATGTCGGGGCGAACCAAGGTGCGGACCCATTCCAGGAAGTCTCTCTCATCGGTAGGAGGTGCTTCCCCTGCGATGCCCGACACGGTCACGACCCAACGATTGCCCTCCACTTCGTAAAGGCCACCGGCCCGTGGAAGTTGGGGTGGCTCCCCCGGCAGAACGAGCACTTTCCAGTCATCCTGGAAACCCGGGGGGCAGCGATACCAGCGGCTGGCATAGCCCATAAAGGCGTCGATTACGGTTTCCTCCGGTGGATCGTAGCCCAGTGCTTCCAACCACTCCGGTGCGCGGGAACTACGACCGCTGGCGTCGACTACCAGATCGGCTGCCAGCACCTCTTCCGGGTCGCCTCTTTCGACGGCGCGCCGGCGCATGCGTACACCCGCCACTCCCGTACCGACCGCATCGGCCACCAGGCCAGTCACAGCAGAGCCCTCGAGCAACTCTACCCGCTCATTTGCCAATACGCGACAGCGGATAACCCACTCCAATAAGGTGCGACTACAGGCGCGGGTAACTACCTCAGTGAAATGCCGGGGCCACCAGCCATACTTCCCATATAGTGCACAGTCGGCGGGCCACGCCACCGTCGGCGCCCCTGCAGCCTCCAGTTCCGCATCCAGCCCCGGAAACAACTGCTCGAGGAGTCGATACCCTTGCGCCAGCAGGAGGTGAGCATGGCGCGCCTGCGGCACACCCTTCCGTTCCACTGGCCCCTCGGGAATCACATCCCGCTCGATGAGGGTAACACGCTCAAAATGGTCGGCCAGCACGCGTGCAGCCAACAATCCTGCCATGCCACTACCGATAACCACGGCGTGCCCAAACCCCGCGGCAGCCGGAAATGCAACGTCATTCATCCTATCTCCCCCAACTATCTTCTTACCTAACGTAGGATCAGGCGACCTTTGATCCTGCACTAGGGCAGGGCCTCGCCGGCATAGCCTGTCAGTTCGACGTACCCACGCGCACTAAGCGGTTTCCCCTCCGCACTCCCTTCTGCGCGAACTGCACCCTCCCAGTAGATGGTGCTTACCAGCAGTTCCTGATCGGCGATCAGCGGCTCGATGGTCAGCTCGAGCGCTTCTGAGGGAATGCGTAGGCGCCAGCGGGCAGGATAGATGGCGCGCGTGTGGGGGCTTGTCCAAGTATCCAATATGTCTACTTCCACGTCCTCACTATCCAGGGTGCGTACCGTGCCATCCTGGAGGACAAGGGATCGCCCATATGGCCTCTCGGTGCCATGATCTTCCGAGCGGATTCGACCATACATCAGATCCCGTCCGTCGGAGAGTTGGAGTGAGAACCAGTCCCATCCCACGGCGCCTTCAGGTAAGTACCAGGTTCCAAACTCATGGTCTTTCCAGGAGAGGCCGCTAACCTCGAATGACTGGCCACGTAGGGTGATGGTTCCGACCGTGTCCAATCTTGTCAAAGAATAGTAGTAGGTTGCATTCCCCGGCTCATCCCCCTTCGCTGACAACCCATTATCGCCATGCTGCGCGGGCGGCTTCAAGGCACGCAATGTGAAATCAACCGCCATCTCATCAGCCTCGGCCTCTAGGCGGAACAGACCCGGCTCCACCTCCTCCACCGACCACTCGTCGAGCCATACCTGAAACGGCTCCGCCTGCGCACCGGCCAAGTCGCTACCCGCTCGCTCGAAGCGTTGGTCATAGTAGAACTCCTCGCCTGAGGCATCTGTGATGGCGAAGTGGCTCATGTAAAGGTGGTGCGTCGCAAATTCCGAGGTGCGTTCCGGTGTGCCAGGTACTAGGGCGCGCCGGAAAAACGTCAGTTCATAGCCGAAGGGACGCCCGTCTGCCGTCTGCACATTACCGGTGTAGTACCACCACTCGGTTTGATAATCCGGGTGTGGACCGTAAGCATCGGGAAAAGTCAGCCCTGTTCGATCCGTTGCACGGGTGAAGCCTTCTCCATCTTGCGCCGTCCCGATGACATCGACAAGCGAGGCACTTGCACTAGCCGGGGTAGCGGGCCGCATGAAGCGGTAGCTGGCAAGCAACAGAGCGGCAAGAAGGATTACAATCAATAGAACTCTCACTTGTTTCCTTACTATTCCATCTATCCTCAACCACCTCAAGTTCTGCTGCTTCTTTGTGCTCTTTGCGTCTTGGGCAGTTGACTTCGCCAAGATAACAATTCCGATGGTATAGTGTACTCATCGTATCTTGCGTCATCAAGCTAGGCACGTTGTATGGGAAGGACATTCGATGAACTCTATTTCGCCTTCTGTATCGCTTACTGTTACCCTCACATCCCTGCTTAACACGATACTTGCTGTTGTCCATTCCCTCCGAACGCGCGGTCGTGATCGGACTATACTATTTGCAGCCCTGAGCGTCGGACTTGCAGGAGTCGGAGAGTACCTTGCTACGAATCGCACCGTTATCCTGCAACATCACCTGCAACCTCAAGTCAAGCGGGTGCCCCTCGCTGCCTTGTTGAGCTGGTACAATATCAGCTACATCACCTTTGCGCTGCTAGATGGGCTTCTCGCATCCTCCTCACTATCGCCCGAGGTGCGACGCCAAACGCTTCCTGCCACAACGGCTGTGACGGCTACCAGCCTCGATCTGTTGCTCGACCCAATGGGACTCGATATGGGACTGTGGGAATGGACTCAGGGTGGGCCGTACGCCAACGAGATTACCGGACCAAATGGCAAACGGGGAATACCTCTGGACAACTTCGTCGGTTGGATGCTTTTGACTGGTATCACAACTGCCACTTACCAATGGCTCACTGATCGGCGTATTGAAGACATGGGTCGATCAGATGCGGTCGAAAGGGCATGGGGTGGCCGCATAGCGGCCTTGCTGCTTGCACCTTACTATCTTGGTGGCGTGGCCTGGACCGTGCAACAGAACAGACTTCGCTACCTGCTGTACTCCTTCCTAGTGCCCCTCGTCCTAGCACGTGCCCTGTTACCGCACCGCCCACCTTCTACCGTGTGCGGTGGTGTCGCCCGAGCGGGTGGTTGAGAGCTCCTGGAGACGGTGCACATGGCCATAGACGACGCGGCAATCCCCAGAATAGAGG
>JALZCF010000718.1 GCA_030863245.1 Chloroflexota bacterium | reverse complement strand
GGGCACATGCGCGGAGAGTCAGACCGCGTGGGTGGGGGGATCAGGCTGCAGGTGCCTCCTCGTGTCGCGCGCGTCGATCCTGGTGTATGAATCACGATTGGTTACCTCCAATCGGCAACGGACGGATGCGGATTCGTCTTTCATCGAAAACGACAATGCTACCTCGCACCAACGCGTCTACTACGTTCGCCAAGTTGGCGAGCAGGAGCGCCACTTGCTTTTCGGGGTGTCGTTGTGATATCCCTCGAAGCAGAATCACCGACGGCTCGGTCTCCTGCCGTAGCGAAAGCAGCGTGCCAAAATCAGTATCGGCTGATATCAGCACACGCTCTTCGCTAGCGGCGAGCTCGAAGATGACTTCATCCTCGGCCTGTTGCATTCCATACTCGCGCACGTGTTTCGCATCGTGCCCCGCCTGCTGCAGGCCTTCCGCAACCAAAGGCGACAATGCATTGTCCACCAGAAACTTCACGCGATGTTTACCAGCGGGAGCTGCCGTTCCCGAACTGCTTCAGCCGCGAATAGCAGCGCCTCGCGTATATCCTCATATTCCAGATCAGGAAATGACATAAGGATCTCTTCCGCAGTCATACCATCGGCAACCATCGCGACAACGGTGGCAACAGGGATACGCAAGCCGCGGATGCAGGGCACACCCGCCATCTGCTTAGGGTTAACCGTAATCCGCGTGAATGTCATTTGTCTTGCCTCTCAGTTCGTTGTGCGCACCGCACAGCAATTCAACTTTCATTCCCCAAAGGCTCTCTCACAATCCATGCTGTCATCTCTAATAAATGATCATTTTCCCACTGCCTGAACCGCCATTCACGAAGGAGGTCTGCGCTATTATATCGTGCTAAAGCAATGTGGTCAATTATAAGGCCTGCCAACACAATAACCTCCCCATCATCTTGGTATGTAATTGACTAACTTGACCATGTCCTCCCACAAAATCCGTAATAACTACTTCACTCGTATCGAAGGTAGTATCTACGCTGCCATCACTGTTGATGGCGAGAACCTGGACTTTGATACCTGCTACTTCGAGGAACCGATCTCCCGGCAAGCTGTCCAACTCATCGACAGCGCCTAGCTCGTACGCCCCGCCATCGCTCGCCGGTAGAGAGATGTGCCAAGTGGATTACAGAGCCCGGCGACGAGCGACAAGAGCGTAACGACACCCTCCC
This sequence comes from Chloroflexota bacterium, assembly GCA_030863245.1. Taxonomy (GTDB): domain Bacteria; phylum Chloroflexota; class Anaerolineae; order Ardenticatenales; family Ardenticatenaceae; genus JALZCF01. Next base: position 8,209 of record JALZCF010000718.1, on the reverse strand, counting down.
GAATGGATAAAGCCGAGTTCTGGTACAATGTAGTGGGAAGGCCGCATTGCCCTTGGACAGTACATTGCCCTGATTACGACTGACTGATACTCAGAAAGAGGCTGGTTGTGACCGTAACGCTCCGCCCCATCACTTCAGAGAACTGGGTGAGATGCATCGAGCTCACTCCGACACCGGAGCAGCAAGCGCGCGGCTTCGTTGCGCCGAACGTGCTGTCTCTGGCGCAAGCCTACGCCGAGCCGTGGTGGATTCCCTATGCCATCTACGCTGATGACACGATGGTTGGCTTGGTCATGTACGGCCGCTGGCCGGAAAGTGGGATTCCGGCGCATCATGGGGCGCCTGAAGCGGGCATCGACTACGTCCTGCGCATGATGATTGACCATCGCTACCAAGGGCGGGGCTACGGCCGGGCAGCGATGGAGCTACTCATCACACGGATTGCAGCGCAGCCAAGCAGCCACGCGATTGAACTCGACTACGATGAGGACAACGAAGCCGCCGCCCGCCTCTATACGGGTCTGGGCTTTCGACCCGTCCGGCAGATGCCTGATGGCGCAATTCTGGCCCGCTTAGTGCTACCTGATACCTAATCAACCGCGCTGCTCGCCCGCGTGGCGGCAGCCGCCGCCATGCCGCAATCTGCTGACGGTCAAGGTGGCGGCCGGCCATGAGATCAATGGGGTCGCGGAGGCGCGTCAGGCCTATTTCCCGGCAAATGCCCGCCACAATCCCCAGGTCAGGCAGCGGTAGGCGCTCCCTGGGGGTCGGGAAGTGGCCAACCCTCTTCTTCGTAATCTTCGATGACGGCTGCCAGCGCTACCTGAATCTCCCTGAGTGTCTCCTCTGGCGTCTCACCGTGCGCCGATACCCCCCGGAAACCTGGTACGATGGCGATATAGGCTTCATCCTCGTCACTCCAAAAGACATGGAAGCTGTAGCGATGCATCGTCTTACTCCTCTGTCGGCTCGTCGATGTAACTTAGGATCTGCTTCACCTGATACGGTTTGGCCCGCCCGTTCTTATCGGGTGCAAAGGAATGGAGACACCGCGCTCCCGATGCTTATAGGTGCGGTGGCTACCCTTGCTGCGCGAGAAGGTGAATCCGTAGCACTCTGCCAGCCGCTCCAGTTCACGGAAGCGTAGTCCCTGCGGGTTGTTCCTGGCCTTTGCCAGTAGTTTCTCACAGCGAGACACTAGGCGGCTACTTCCTCACCTTGAATGTCCACCCATTGCCGCAAGTCATCCCGGATCTGGTTCCTGCTCATGCTACTTCCCCTGCATGCTCTTCTGTGGGTACGTCGTCAGTAAATCTGTTAGTTGGGCATCGAAACCACGGCGCCGTAATTCGTTGAGTGCCACCGATAAGGTTTTCAGATTGACAGATTGCAGGTTGTCGTTGGCTAAATTGGACATAGCCACACGACTTATGCCTGCTGCCTCCGCCAACTCTGTGATCGTAGGTACAGTGCGTCGCTGACCACGAGGTTTGTCTAGTTCGCTCAGTTCGAGTTTGCGCAGGTAATCAGCAAGCGCCACGTGGATAGATACTTCGGCCTCCGGTTGTTCTAACGCTCTCATATCGTCGTGCATTGTAAACCTTCAGGCTCAGTATGTCAAGAGCAGATAACGCGCGTAAACCTCGTATTGACACCAATACAAGGCAAGATTGCCACTAGGATCCGCGATCAGACAGACCAACACACCCAACCCCCGCTTGAGATATGCCACGTCCTTGCTCGCGCATTGCTCTGTGTCATCGGGAGGTCACGAGGCGCTGCCCACCAACTTCCAAGAATCCTTTCTTTCCGCAAATCCTTGTTCTCGCCTTAATCCAGCGATCTCATCGTCCAAGCATAACCGATCTCCGTCTTGCCTTCTGAGACTTAACGTGCCAGTACCCCCCGCAGGCCAAACAGGACGGTTAGTGGCCCTAGCACCAACAACCACAACGCCGCCGATAGTCCCCATTGTGCCGCGATGAAGCCTAATCCCGCGGGAATCAAGCCGGCCGCCAATCCGGTGGCAGAGTCAACGGCCATAACCGTGCCTGATAGACCCGGCATCGCGCCGTACAGTTGCCCCTTCAAGATGGGATACCACCCGGCTCCGACAAGACCCATTACAGCCAGCAACGTGAGCTTGAGTGGAAAGGCGGGAACCAGCAGAAACGATGGATACAGGAGCAACATAGCGGTTGCGCTATAACGCAGGTAGACGAGGCCGCGAACCTGCGCCAGTAATGGAACTAGCAAGGCATCGCCGAGCAGACTCGCACCCGTCCAGATGGCGACCGCTGTTCCTGCCAGAGCAGGCGTAATGCCCATTACGTCCACCAGATACAAGGCTAGGAAGCCTAGCAGCACGTCATGCATGAAGTCCGCGGCTTCGAGCAGTACCAACCAGCGGAGCACCGCGGGGCGACGGATAGCGTGTATCGCCGCAGCCAGGCCCGAAAAAAATGTTTCCGACTCCATCTCCGCCGATTGTGTCTTCCACGGCTGACGCCACGCGGCGAGGGTGAGCAGCAGCGCCAGGACTGCCATTCCCCTGAAGAGAGCGCGCCATCCCAGCGCTACCGAGGTCGCTACCGTGAGCGCTAGCGCACCCCCGACTACACCTACAGAGCCAGCAAGGTTCCAGCGTGCCATCATCTGTTCATGGTGGTGGGGTCGCAAGTCCATCAGCTTAGCCTGGGAAAGGCTGACAAAGGCACCTGACGCCGGGTAAAAGAGCACGAATGACAGGAGGAGCACCGGGAAAGAGGGCGCCACAGCCATGAGCAGAAGAGATGCGGCAAACACCACGCCCCCGCCCAGCACCAGGATGCGGCGGTTCCAAACATCCGCCAGAATACCCAGCGGGGGTTCAATCAAGTTGGCGATGAGGGCGGGAAGGCTCAAGAGGAGCCCGACCTGGGCATAGGTGAGATTCAGGTCTGTGCGAATCAGCGGCCAGGCAGCCTCACGCGCCCCAAAGACCAACTCGTCTAGGAACTCGATCGTCAGTAGCAGACAACCAAAAACAACGGCCTGGCGTGTGGTTGCAGACGACGCAGGATAGAATCGTCTGATAACTCGGTGAAATAGCATGAAAAATCTCCTTTCTCAGGAAGTGGAGGTAACACAAAGTGGAGGGGCACTTCGCCTGAGGAGGAGATAATCCTGACCGAGCCAGCCGATAGACGCGGCGGCGGATCAGGGATCTAACAATGGATGGTACGGCGGGAGGGAGTTACCAGGGTGGGAAAGGCATCTCGCAACCTCTCATCTGTTCTCGATTCGGGCCTATTCTATCCGATTTGCCCGGTTTGGTGCAACATAGCCCTTTTCTGCGACGGAATTACCGTAGAGCAGCAGGGAAAATACAGTAATCCTACGGATGTTCGGCACCGTCAAAGTGAGTAGACTGGAACCACAATTCGCCATGGACGCACTACTAGAGGGTGCGACTGAGTATAGGGGAGGGATAAGATGACAACCACAACCATCCGCGAGACCATAGATCTTTGGGAGCGCGAGCCAGACAAGGCAAGGAGTAAGCCGATGGTGAAGGCACGGCAAGAGGGCCGCCAAGCGGTGCTGGAAGCGGGGCCGTTCTCCTGGCGCGCCGACCTACCGGCAGTGCTGGGTGGCACGAACGAGGCACCGAGCCCGACGGCGCTGCTGCTGAGTGCGCTGGCCGGCTGCGCGGTCGTCTTCATTCGGGACACCCTGGCACCTCAACTCGGCGTACGCGTCGAGATGGTGGAAGCCACGGTGCGCTGCGAGACGGACGCGCGTGGGCTGCTGGGGATGGACGGCGTAGCGCCGGATCTACAGGCCATCCAACTCGAGATCCAGGTCCGGTCGCCTGACGATGAGCGCGACGTGCAGCAGCTCTTTCAGGTCTGGCAGGAGCGCTGCCCCATTTACTTGGCCCTCATCAAACCGACTAACGTGTCACTCGACATACGGGCGATGCCGGCATAGCGAGGCAGCGCTGCTCTTACTGGTTGTTAGAACATTCACGTTACCTTTGCGTGAGTCCTGGGGTATTGACAAACAGATGTATACTAGAAGCAAAGGGCTCTTTTCTCTGTCGCTTCCTGTGGGCGGCACCCGCACCACCTCGTTCTCACATCCTAATCTGCCCTGTGCATGAGATAGACGAGGAAATACATCTAATACCAACTGTGTTGTGAACGTAGTAAACACTTTAGTGTTCGTCCGCCTCACGAACACTAAAGTGTTTACTACGAACCTTTCTCCGTCTTTTTGCGAGGCTTGGTACCACAACTCGTATAACGATGAAAGGGGTTGAAGCTATGGCAATATCGGTATCCGGCGCAGAGGTACCCCTGGACGAAGCCAGGCTCCAAGCGTTTGCGGCCCAACTGCGTGGCGAGTCGATCCGCCCGGGCGATGCTACCTACGACGAGGCGCGCCAGGTCTGGAATGGGATGATTGACCGCTACCCATCTTTCGCTCCTTTGAAATGAACTAGGGCGGAATCGGTGCCTGCTGCACGCTGCTAGGGGAGAATCGCATGCGAGGCCAACCTCTAATCGGACGCGAGCGCGAACAGGCTGAACTGACCCGTTTCCTGACGGCGGCGCGCGATGGCCAGGGCCGAGTCGTACTCCTGGCGGGCGAGGCAGGGATGGGCAAGACCCGTCTGGCTGAGGAGGCGTTGGCGCACAGCGAGCTCCTTATCCTCCGTGGTAGCGCCAGCCAGGGATGGTCCGCTCCCTATGGACCGATTATCGCCGCGCTGCGCTCCTATTTGCGCATCACGCCAGGCGGCCTCCCTGATTGTGGGCCGCTTGCCGCTCACCTCGCGCTCTTGCTGCCGGAGCTCGGCGCGCCGCCCGACCACAGTGACCGCACCACGCTCTTTGAGGCGATCTGCGACGCGTTCAGCGCGCTTGCCCAGCACCAACCGATGGCCTTGTTCCTGGACGACCTGCACTGGGCAGATAGCACTACCTTGGAGCTCCTGCCTGCGCTGGCCAGCCGGATCGAGTCCGAGCCACTGATGGTGATCGCAGCCTATCGGAGCGACGAACTGCCACGTGGCCATCCGCTGCGGCGCATGCGTACCGATCTACGGCGGGCGGGACGGCTCTTCGAGATTGGGGTTGAGCCACTCACGCGGGAGGCGACAACAACCCTCGTCGCACACGTCCTCGGCGCGGCGCCCAGCCCATCGCTCGCCGCTACCCTATACGACCGGACGCAGGGTGTGCCGTTCTTCATCGAGGAGCTAGCCGCCGCCCTTGCTGGCAGTGGACGCTTGCAGAGAAGCAATACGGGGGTGGTGCTGGCCGTCGACCAGGATGTGCCCGTTCCGGATACGGTGCGCGATGCGGTGCTTCTGCGCACCGAGGGGCTCTCCGAAGAGGCCCAACAGGTGCTTGAGGTCGCGGCCGTGGCAGGCCAGCTGTTCGACCTCGACTTAGTGGCTGAGTTGACTGGCCAGGATGAGGGACTGGAAGAACCCATCGAGCGCGGGCTGATTAACGAGGTCGCTCCGGGCCGTGCGGCGTTCCGCCATGCGCTGACGCGCGAGGCGCTCTATGGTGAGCTCGCATGGCCACGGCGGCGCGCGCTCCATCGCCAGATTGCCGAATGGCTAGAGGCACGGAGGAGACCGCCCGGCGAGGTGGTCGAGCATTGGCTGGTGGCGCGGGAGTTCACCGATGCGCGGCGCGCCTTACTGGTATCGGCCGAGGCATCGTGCCAGCTCCATGCCTACCGCGACGCCGCACGCGCGGCGCGGCAGGCGCTGGAACTGTGGCCCGAAGGGGAGGACGAGCCGGGCCGACTCGCTGTGCTCGCCCGGTTGGGGGAGTGTGCGCAGCTGTGTGGCGAGCTGCTTGAGGCGGTCCGGGCGTGGCGGGAAGTGGCAGTCGCCTTCCGGCAGTTTGGTGACTGGGGGGCGCTCGCGCAGGGCGAACGGCAACTGGCGACGGTCTATGAGATTCAGGGCGCCAGCGAGCGGGCGCTGGCGGCCCGCCAGGCGGCGGCGGAGGCGTTTGCGGCCAGTGGCCTACCCGGGGAAGCGGCCGCGGAACAGCTGGCTGTCGCCGAGCACCTCGAGAGCGCGGGCCGGTTCACGGCCGCGCTGGAGGTGGTCACGGTCGCAGCGCAGGCCGCCGCCGCAGCGGGGCGTGTTGACCTGCAAGCACGGGCACAGGGGCTCGAAGGGGAGGTGCGTGTTGACCTTGGCCAGAGTGAGGCCGGCCTAGAGGCACTGCGGGCTGGCTTGGCCCTAGCCCTCGAGCAGAACCTCAGCGCGGCAGCCGGCGAGATTTACTATCGGCTCGCGGTGGCGCTCTATCAGATCAGTGATTATGCAGCGGCACGCGATGTCTATCTGACCGCCATTACCTTCTGTCAGACGCACGACCTCTCAGAGGTCGAACAGATCTGCACCGCTTGCCTGGCGGTTGTCCTGCGTCAAACTGGGGAATGGGATCGTGCCATCAGGCTGTGCCGGGAGGTCCTCGCCCTGGCTGAGGCATCGCCTCCCGCCCGCGCTGTCGCTGCCGGGCTGCTCGGCTCCATCAAGACGCTACGCGGAGAGCGCGGCCAGGCGCGCCGGTTGCTGCTGGAAGCCAACACGCAGGCCCGGCAGTACAGCTTGGCAGCACTAGAGATAGACACGACCTGGGGCCTGGCGCTGGTGGATGAGCTGGAGGGAGCCGATGAGGCGGCCGCTGAGCACGGTCGCCTGCTTCTAGCATGCTGGGAGCAGACCGAAGACCGCCACTACGTGATCCCGCCGCTGCGCTGGGCCACGACTTTCTTTGCCACGCGTAGTGCTGGAGCAGACGCGCGCGCCTGCGCGCAGGCACTGGCTAGTGTGGCCAGTGGCACCACCAACCCTGAGGCGTTAGCCGGCCTGGCGCATGCTTTGGGCGAGTGCGCGCTGCTAGAGGGCGACGCCCTACAAGCCACGCTCCACTTCAACCAGTCCCTTGAGCTATTGAGCCGCTTGGAAGTACCCTTTGCGCGGGCGCAGACCCAAGTGCGTGCCGCCGTCGCCTTGGCCGCGACCGGCGAGCGCGAAGCGGCGGTGGAACGCCTGAGCAAGGCTTACCGTATCGCGCGCAAGCTGGGTGCCCGCCCCCTCGTCACCCGCACCGTGCAGGAGATGGCGGCGCTCGGAGAGTCGGTGGAGCGGCGCCTGGGCCGTCGTGCGGCCGCGCACCTTCAGCACGCTGGTCTGTCACGACGGGAGCTTGAAGTCCTACGATTGGTCAGCAAGGGCTGGACGAGTCGCGAGATCGCCCATGAGCTCTTTCTGAGTCCCCGGACGGTCGAGATGTACGTCGGCAACATCCTCACCAAGCTCAACTGCCGCTCGCGAGCGGAGGCAACGCACAAGGCGCACGAGCTTCATCTCTTGTGATAACTTCCCCTACATCATGGAGTGCCCTCGCTAGCCCAACTGGAAGAAAGATGACGGATCAGAGCACACGTCCCTGCTCCGTCACTAGCACTTTGCCGCTGGCGGGTGAGTGATCAGGGAGGGTCTCGTGAAACTACGCGCCTGAAAATACCCCTTTCGAGCAGAGTACGAGGTGTGATGGGGTTGCGTCGATCAGTGACTGGTTCAGTCAGGAGTGGGGATAGTTCAAGTAACATTAGTCGTTAGTCGAGAGAAGCAGCCCTACCTGACTGGAGATGCCGCTTGCGCTGCACCAAGTGTTGGTACACGGCACATGCTAACAGGCGGCCCCTCGTCTGGCGCCAGTACCCCTTCTACACCTTCCGCTTATCCCGTAAGTGTAGACGTGTAGACGAGTAGACATCCGCCTCTTATCGTCTGCACTTTACATATAACAGCTAACTGTAGACCGTATACACCTCCGCTCCGGCAGGTAGTAGGTGGTAGATGGTAGGTACGCACGCGTACCTACCATCTACCACCTACCAAACGTAAGTGTAGAGGTGCAGAGGCGTAGAGACGGGGCAAACAGCCCCTTGTCCGCTACCCTTACGGAAGGCGGCAGGATGAAACAGCATTATCCATGTCGTAATTCATCCTTCATCCTTCATCCTTTTTCGTGCCATGTCTCACTTGCTTGATGTCCGGCCCGACCGTCGCGCAACTAGGACATTTCCGACACCTCCGCCCCTCTGAGAATGTCCCACTTTCACGATTTCTCGACTAGAATTTCCAGAAATGGGACATTTGGGACATTCTCAGCCCTTTCTCTCC
>JALZCF010000708.1 GCA_030863245.1 Chloroflexota bacterium | reverse complement strand
TTGTACTTCCAGTTATAGAAGCCTCCCATCTGGCGCTGCACGCCGCGCAGGTGGAAGAAGGTGCCGATGACGCCGAGGAGGGTCATGAGCCAGGCAAAGGGACGGAAGATGGCCCGGGAGCGTTCCTGGCCCTTAACCAGCGTGCTGGAGAGGCCACCTAACAGGATCGCCGGCAGCGTCGCGACGGGAAGCCACATGTAGGGGCTGTTGAAGCTGCCGCGGTAGTGTAACGTTGCAATCTCTGCCCATAACGGTGGGATCGCACCGGTCACGCCCAGCCGCAGCAGGCGTGCGAGGCCGATACGTTTCAAGCTCTCAATCAAGCGACTCCTCCTTAGTCGATCACGAACTTTGAAGATCGCCCGGTTCATCCCTATGGGGTAAGAAGCTCTCCGCCAGATCTTTGACCGATTGCTTCAGCATGCTGGCGGTCTCGGGGTCGCCCTGGAGCATCGAACTCATGAAATGCCTGGCCTGTTCAAGCGAGATGTGCGGCGGGAGCGGCGGCACGGCCGGGTCGGTGTACGCCTCGAGCACGACCGGCCGGGTGGCGGCTAGCGCCCGATCCCATGCCTCCACGATCTGCTCGGGCTGGTCCACACGGATCCCCTCCAATCCTAACGAGCGGGCGTAGCCGGCGAAGGGAAAGTCGGGTAGATTCTGTGATGCCTCCACCTTGGGCACCCCGGTCAGCACGCGTTGCTCCCATGTCACTTGATTCAGGTCACGGTTGTTGAGCACCAGCACGATCAGGCGTGGGTCGCTCCACTCCTGCCAGTACTTGGCGATCGTGATCAAGCCGTTGATGCCGTTCATCTGCATTGCCCCATCACCTACCATCGCGATGACCGGTCGCCCGGGGAAGGCGAATTTGGCGGCGATGGCGTAGGGTACGCCGGGACCCATCGTGGCGAGGTTGCCCGAGAGGGTCGCCATCATGCCGCGGCGGACCTTGAGGTCCCGCGCAAACCAGTTGGCGGCCGAGCCGGAATCGGAGGTGAGAATGACATCGTCCGGTAATTTGGGGGAGAGTTCCCAGAAGACGCGCTGGGGGTTGATGGGGTCGGCGTCGTTCAGGGCACGCGCTTCCAGTACCTCCCACCACTCAGCTACCTTCTGCTCGATTGTCTCTTGCCAGGAGCGCTCCTGCTTGTGTTCAAGGAGTGGGATCAATGCCTGGAGGGTCAGCTTGCTGTCGCCATAGAGGTTCACCTCCATCGGGTAGCGCAGGCTCAAGTTGCGCGGCTTGATGTCGATCTGCACGCCGCGTGCCTGCCCTTCTTCTGGCAGGAACTCGGCATAGGGGAAGCTGGTACCGACCATGAGGAGGGTATCGCACTCCATCATCAGGTCCCAACTCGGTTTGGTGCCCAGTAGCCCGATGGCACCTGTCACGTAGGGCAGGTCATCCGGCACCACTGCCTTGCCCAGCAGGGCCTTCGCGACCCCCGCCCCCAGCAACTCCGCCACCTCGATCACCTCGTCGGTGGCATGGAGGGCGCCGGACCCCACCAGCATGGCCACCTTGTTGCCCCCGTTGAGAATATCGGCGGCCTGCTGCAGATCTGCCTCCTTGGGGATGATGCGCGGCTCGGCGTAACCGATGCCGGAGAAGGTCGCGCCGTGCTTGCGTGGTGGATGCTTCACCGCCTCCATCTCTTGGATGTCGTTGGGGACGATGAGGCAGGTGACGGTGCGCTCCGCCTGCGCGATACGAAGCGCGCGGTCCACCAGGTGGCGAATCTGCACCGGGCTGGACGCCATGTGCACGTAGTGGCGCGCCACATCTTTGAAGAGCGAGATCAAATCGACCTCCTGCTGGTAGTCCGCGCCCAATCCGATGGTGGCCTGCTGGCCCACGATCGCCAGGACGGGGCGGTGATCCATGAAGGCGTCGTAGAGCCCGTTGAGCAGGTGGATCGCACCAGGTCCGGAGGTGGCAAGGCATACGCCGACCTCTCCGGTGAACTTGGCATGCGCGCAGGCCATGAAGGCCGCCATCTCCTCGTGGCGCGTCTGGACGAAATCGATCTTGTCCCCCACGCGGCCAAGTGCCCCCATAATTCCATTGATGCCATCACCCGGGTAGCCGTAGATGCGGCGCACGCCCCAATCGTAAAGTCGTTGTACCAGAAAATCACTGGCCGTCTCGCTCATCGCTTACTCCCTTCGCGAACTGGAACTTGAATCTGTCACTTGTCGAAGTGTAATGGCGACGACACGCTGTGCCACGACTCCATTTTACCAGCAGTGCTGTCGCGGTGTGGTAAACAAAAGTAAAAAAGTGGTAAACAAAAGGTTAAAAGTAGCATAGAACCTAAAATATCGGGCGCACGTCTAGAGGTGCGGAGGTATACGGGCTACCAGGCAGCGGTGCCAGACGCCACTGTCCAGCACCGTTGCCTGGTAGCCTATTGGCCTGATGCTACCAGCGATGGATGGCTAGTAGGTATCTCCGGAGAGTGTTTGGAGACCCTCGCGATCCAGGATGTGGATATGCTTGCGACCGGTCTCGATCAGTCCTTGCGCTTTAAAGTCATTCAGGGTAAGGGTTGCCGTTTCACGATAGGTGCCGACCATCTCTGCCAACTCCTGGTGCGTAAATCCGTCGACCTCGTCCCTATCCTGCGCTAGGGCGAGCAACTGCGATGCCAGGCGACTGGAGACGCTACTGAAAGCGATTTGCTCCAGCTGGCACTCCGCTGCTTGAAGACGCTCACTCATTATCTTCAGGAGGCGTAATGCCATCTGGGGCTTCTTGA
>JALZCF010000705.1 GCA_030863245.1 Chloroflexota bacterium | reverse complement strand
GAGGGCTGCCTGGGCCTCCGCTGCATCGTCTATCACTCCAATCACGTGGTCCGTGGGGTAAACGAGAAAGCGCTCCACGTCGTCGCGGGACGTCGGTGCCATGCTTGCCTCCTTATGTCAGATAGATCCCTCGGGGGTCCGTCATCTCTTTACAGCGTTGGCATTCCACTATGAGGTACCACCCTCCTTACTATACCGCCTTTACCAAGGGGCAGCAACGTGGTAACGGCAAGACAACTCCTTTGATGCTGCACTAGGCGATCCGATTCCACATTAGCGATAATCCAACTGCTAGCGTAGCCAACAGCGCACCAAGCGCGGTAAACACCACGCTGATCTCAAGATTTTCTTCCTGTAACACAATCTGGGTCGGCAGGTTGAGGAACACATCCAAGAGCTGATCAGCATTTTCGGCGCGATAGTACGAGCCGCCTGTCATCTCTGCAATGGCCTGTAGCATTGGCTCATCGATGACAAGGAACTGGCGGATGCCCCCAAAGCCACCGCTAGCACCGCCCCCGAAGTTCCCACCGAAGCTACCAGGATTACCACCACCAAACTGACCGCCAAACACGTCGCCGCCCAACTGCTCGCGTGTGCAGACTATGGCGACAGGATCTGTTGTGCCGAAGCCGATCGTGTAGACGCGCACCCGTCTGTCAACCGCTTGCTCCGCGGCCTGAATCGGATTCACACCTCGGCTGTTAGCGCCATCCGTAAGCAGGACGATGATGTCTGGCACATACTCATCGCTATCCAACAACGTCTCGCGATCAACCGCTCTGCTCAAATCCACCCCGCTCGGCACCACGTCGGGGTTGACTTCCGCAATGGCGTCAATCGACTTAAGCGTTGCGTTACCAATGGCTGTGCCGAGCGACGTTGTGAAGCTATCAATGGCCTTTGTCAGCACTGTTTTGTCTGTGGTTGGTGGCACGACGAGTTCCGCAAATCCCGCAAACGCCACAATGCCAATCTGTGTGCCGTCGGCCTGATCCTCGATGAAGGCACGGGCGGCTTCTTGCGCCACTGTCAGCCGATTGGGATCAACATCTGTAGCGCACATCGAGCGCGACACGTCTAGGGCAAGAATGATGGACGTGCGACTGAGTGGCACTTCGACCACTACCTGCGGGCGCGCCATGGCGAAGACGAGGCTGGCGATGCTCAGTAGAAAGAGCGCGAACGGCAGATGTTGCCGCCAGCGTGAGCGTCTGGGCAATGCCTCGCGGATGAGAGAGAGGCTGGCGTACCGCACGGCAAATTTGCGCTTGCGCCGCAGGAGCCATAGATACGCGGCAATCAGCAGCGGAATCAGGAGAAGTAGGAGAAGTGCGTAAGGCCAGAGAACCGTCATCATCTACTCGGTTAGTAGTCGATTAGCACAGCACAGCGCATTAGGGTACTCTCCCAAACCAGAGCATAGAGAGTGCACTGCCCATGAGGAGCAGGAGCAAACTGATGCCAGCGATGATGCTGGTAATTTCCATTTTGTCTCCCTTGATGGTGAGCTGCAGATCGATGGTGTCATAGATTTCTTGGAGGTCGGCTTCATCTTCGGCATAGAAGTAGGTGCCGTTGGTGAGGCTTGCAACCTCTTGCAGTAAGGCTTCATCTAAGGCGGTGGCGACACTGAAGCCATCTATCTCTATGACCGCGCCTTCGGGACTGCCAATGCCAATAGGGAAGATGCGCACGCCCGCTTCAGCGGAGAGTTGGGCGACGTCGAGCGGGTCGGGCTGTGCTGTGTTTTCGCCATCTGATAGGAGGACGATGACGGCCGATCCAAAATACCCAATGTCCAGCGACTGCACGTTGCCTTCCAACGTCCCTTCCTCCAGCGCGAGACGCTCGCCCGCGATGGCGTTGAGCGAGGTAAAAATGCCATGTCCCAGCGAGGTGCCGCCCTGAGGCGAGAGGCGATCGATGGCCGCCACCACGTCGGCTGCCACGTTCGTGGGGGGTTGGATAACGAGGCCGCCGTTGCTGAAGGCAACCACACCGATCTGGATGGTGGGGGGCTGATTTTCGACGAAAGTGCGAGCAGCCGATTTCGCGGCCTCCATGCGTGATGGTTCGAGATCGTCTGCAATCATGCTGTTAGAGACGTCGAAGGCGAGGATGACGGTGCCTTCCACGCGCGGCAGATCGACGACCATTTCTGGCCGTGCAAAGCCAACGAGCAGTAGAGTGATGGCGAGTAAAAAGAGGACAAATGGCAGGTGCCTTCGACGGCCTAGTTGTTGGCCCGAGCGTGTCTGGAGCAATCCCATCGTGCCTAAAGCGGCCGTTTTTTGCGCCCGTCGTTTCGGCAGCCAGACATACGCCGCCACGAGCAACGGCACGAGCAACAACGAGAAGAGCATCATGGGCCAAATGAAGGACATTAGCGTCTGCGCCTCTTGCGAAGCTCCACCATGCGCACCAGTGCACGGACGAGGTCTTCTTCGGTGGAGATGGCGTAGAGGTCAACGCCTGCCCGCTTCACGCTGGCCTGCAGCTGCTCTTCCCTCGCCGCCGCCACCTCGCCGAAGCGACGGCGAAAGAGTGGGTCGCTCGTATCAACAAAAAGCTGTTCGCCCGTCTCCGCATCTTCCATCACGATAACGCCCGCGTCTGGCAATTCCACCTCCCGCGGATCCCATAGCCGAATGGCCACCACCTCGTGACGACGACTGAGAAGCAATAAGGGTCGTTCCCAACCTGGCTCGCTAATAAAATCCGAAATCACAAAGATAAGTGAGCGCCGCTTGATGCTATTCAGTCCCGCTTGGATGAGGCCGCTCAGAGCGGTGGCTGTACCCGTGTTAGCGGGTGGCTGGAGTAGGTGATGCGCCAGGCGCAAAACCTGATTGCGCCCCCCGCGCGGCGCAATCGTCCGCTCAACCGTGTTGTTGTAAAGAATCGCCCCCACGCGGTTACCGCTCCGCGTGAGCAGGCGCGCCAGCGTCGTCACGAACTCTGTGAGCACCAGCTCTTTCGGCCGATCGGCAAGGCCAAAACTCATCGAGGGCGACCGATCGAGCAGAAACCACGCGGTCAGCTCGCGGTCTTCCACATATTGGCGCACAAATGGCGTATTCATGCGCGCCGTCACATTCCAGTCGATATGCCGACTATCGTCCCCCGGCTGATAGTCGCGCAGGTCGGCAAAATCAATCCCCACGCCGTAAAAGAGCGTGCGGTAATCTCCCTGCAAGAGGCCGTCGAGGCGACGGATCACCTGCCAGTCGAGGCGCTGTAAAATGCGCTCAGGCGTTGCTAGGGCGCTGGAAGGCGGCATGGTCGAGTGGGTAAGGGCGCTCGTTCAGTGGAACATGTGGTAGCGGAATGGCGACCAAGATCTCGGTGAGTATCTCGTCCGCGCTCACGTTGTCGGCAAGGGCTTCGTAGGAGAGCACCAAGCGATGGCGAATCACGTCAAGCGCGAGATCGCGCACATCTTGCGGCAGGGCGTAGGATCGTCCACGCACGAAGGCCAACGCTTTCGCCGCGAGGATGAGGTTGATGGAGGCACGCGGGCTGGCGCCGTAGGTCAGATAGCCTGCCAGCTTGCCTTGACCGACCCGCTGCGGATTGCGCGTTGCCCCGACAAGTTTGACAGCATACTCAATCAGGGCGGGATCGACGTAGACCGCATCGGCTTTTTGCTGCAGGTCGAGCAGCTGATCGCTATCGATCACCTGTTGCGTCGCCTCTAAAGTACTCGTCATGCGCTCCACAATCACGAACTCCTCCGTAGGTGATGGGTAGTCAACGAGCACTTTGAGCATGAACCGGTCGACTTGCGCTTCGGGGAGCGGATAGGTCCCTTCCGATTCGATGGGATTTTGCGTGGCCATCACCAGAAAGGGATTGGGGACTTCGTGCGTTTCGCGCCCAATTGTCACCTGCCGTTCCTGCATTACCTGGAGCAGGGCGCTTTGCACCTTCGCTGGGGCGCGATTGATCTCGTCGGCGAGCAGAAGATTGGTGAAGACGGGGCCAAGCGAGGTATTGAATTCGCCAGATTTCTGGTTGTAGATGCGCGTGCCGATTAAATCGGCCGGAACCAAGTCAGGCGTGAACTGAATACGCTGAAACGCCCCGCCAATCGCCCCCGCCAGCGTTTTGATGGCCATCGTTTTCGCCAAACCCGGCACGCCCTCCACTAGGATGTGACCGCGTGCGAGCAAGGCGACAATCAATCGCTCTAGCAAATTGTCCTGCCCCACGATGACCTGCTTGACCTCGTAAAGCACTTGTTCCATTGGTTTGTCGCTATTTGGCGAATAGTCCATAGCGGTTTCCTTATGTTGAAGTCATTGAGCCGGTCCACCTGCCACACCGCTTGCCGTACCGATAGGGACCG
The DNA here is from genome assembly GCA_030863245.1 of Chloroflexota bacterium. GTDB lineage: Bacteria > Chloroflexota > Anaerolineae > Ardenticatenales > Ardenticatenaceae > JALZCF01. The sequence continues at coordinate 738 of JALZCF010000705.1, read as the reverse complement.
CAAAGCCAATACCGACGAAAAAGTTCTGGTCAGAGGGATTTACCAGCCCGGTGACAATGCCGATGACCTGCCCGTTTCGATTGAGCAAGGGCCCACCTGAGTTGCCGGGATTCACAGCCGCATCAAACTGAATCAGCCCGTCTAGCCTCTTGTCGCTATTATCCAACTTGATGGAGCGGTCGAAGCCGGAGATGACACCTGCGCTCATGGAGCTTGGTAGCGCCAGCGGATTGCCGACTGCAAACGCCTCGTCGCCAATACGCAAGCCGCTTGTACTGCCCATCACAGCGGGCACGATGACTTCAGGTGAGCGATTGGCGTGCAGCACCGCAATGTCGTTTTCTGGTTCGGCGGAGATAATCTGGGCGTCGGCCTGCGTGCCATCGGCAAACATCACTTTGATAGCCGTGGCGCCATCCACGATGTGGTGCGACGTGAGAATCGCCCCTTCTTCATTGATGATGACGCCACTCCCGACGCCGTAGCCATATTCATTTTCTGGGTTGTTGCCTTGTGTTTGAATGTAGACGAGAGAGGGGAGGATGATTTGGTAGACCTGTACGGAGTAGGCACGTGGAGGCGTGGCGGAGGCAATCGCTGCAACGATGGTGTCGTCGATTTCTTCCCCGGTGATGGGAGTTGGCGTGGGAAAGAAGGCGTTGTAGAGAAGGATGCCGATCAGCGCACTGAGCAAGCCGAGGCCAACTGGCCAGAAGGGCTTGATGCGCACTAAGAAAC
>JALZCF010000694.1 GCA_030863245.1 Chloroflexota bacterium | reverse complement strand
GGTAAACATCGTTGCCTTGCGCCCGATGTTCCATATTTCAAATTGGTTGAAGTCCTGAAAGAACTCGTGCTTCGTAAGATAATATACTTTCTCGTCCCGTGTGGTCATGATGCCTCCCTTGTGCATTGTCTAGATCAGCCTGAAGCCGCTCGACTCCTCTAGGCGCCTCGCTTACACATTTCCTTCCTCGAGGAAGCGTTGTGCTGCGCGCCGATGGATAATCAACTCGCGACCCTTACCACTGATGATACCGGCGCGACGCAGCTCACTTAGCAACTCCGAGGCGGTCCCACGCGCGACCCCAATCATGTTAGCCAGATCAGCGTGCGTGAAGTTCGCGTTAAAGGTAATATATTCAGCCTCGCTCTGCCCCAATTGGTCTCCCAGCTCTAACAACATAAGCACCAGTCGGTAGATTGCTTTGGTGTGGATGAAGCTGCGCAGGCGGCGTACGTCGGCGGCATGGTGAGCTGCCATGTATCGACACAGGTTGAGCGCGACCTGTGGGACCGCCTGAATGAGGCGCTTGAACGTGTCTTCATCCATGGTCAGCAGGACCACCTCGTCGAGCGCCTGGACACAGGGTCTCTCGATAGTGGCCGGCTCGAGGAGTAGATCGCCAAAGGCATCGCCCGACGAGAAGATGTGGAGGATCTTCTCCTGTCCCTGCTTGGTCACCACAAAGCTTTTAACACGACCATGATAGAGCAGGTAGAGACGATCAGAGCGACTACTGGGAGCAATAACAAACTCGCCTGGCTCAAAGGTTTCGACGGAGACGGCGTCCAGGACCGCTTCTATTTCAGTCGCACTCAAGTCGGCTAGCAAATCGATGTGCTGTAGGTTCCACAACTCAATCTCTGTCACGGTCAAGTGCTCCTGACTGTACGATGGAGTGGGGCTAGATCCATAAGTATCCCTAATATAGCAGACATTCTTGGAATCGTCTGTCAGAATTCTGACACTTTTGCAGAGATATGGGGCAAACGACAACGGAATTGAGCGAAAAGTCCTCCTTGGTGTTGCCAAAAGGACACTAGCTCTCTAACAGCGCTATGCATCCCGACTCATAGCCCGAGTATCATCCGATGGGCAGAGGTTGCGCGTTGATTTACACCAGTAAGAGGGTTGGCAGGAATTACCCGAATCGTCGAATTCTTTCGACTAAGTGAGCAGCTGATGAAGGCTTGACAGAAGTTGTTGAAGATAATCCCTAGTCGAGAAAAACCGAATTGCTGCCAACCCTCCAATAAGGCAAAGTCATCCTTCCGGATGACTTTGCCTTATCACCTACATGTCAGGCGTAACTTGGTGACCAATCACGAGCATGGCAAGGTTCACCGCTTAGCGCTCACGAGGCCATTGCAGTCGTGCACCGATATTAAAGCGGTTGACCTCTGACCAGGCGGCCACAGCACCCAAGATTTCGGCAATTGCCTCGTCGTCGTAGCCATATCGTTTGAGCCCTCTAGCGTGAGCGTGAATACAGAAATCACACTGATTCATGACGGCGACGACAAAGGCGATTACCTCCTTGGTCTTGGCATCGACCTTCCGTGGGGCGAGGACGCGCGCCAGGTGGTCATTGATAGAGGCGAGGTAGGTGGGATCATTGGCAAACGCCTTGTAGATGTCTGGCAGATTGCCCTGATAGCGCTCTTTCACCTTCTCGTAGCTCTCTTTGACCTGCTCGCTGGCTTCGTTCTCCTGAATCAGCTTCAAAGTTGCCATACGGTTCTCTCCTTCTTCTCACTATTTCGGTAAGCTATCTCCTATCAATCATGTGTTGCCAACACATTGTTAGTATAACTTCTCTTTTGTACGGGTCTCTGTAATGGTTGTTACGTAGGACAGCTAGTGTTGCAGACGGTGTGGGAGCAGGCGGCCAGCTCGTAGCAGGGTGCCAACACGGAGTGCTGGCAGCATCGTGCGGGAAGGGTGCGCCCAGAAGTTGTATCGGCGCTCGTATTGGCCCGCCGCCACTAGTAGAGGGTTAGGGTGAGGATGTGCTGGAAGGGCCGCTTGCTACTCCGTAGTAGCCGGTCCAAGTGGTAATGTGACGGTAAAGGTGCTGCCCTCTGCCTCGCGACTCTCTACCTCGATCGTGCCCCCATGGCGGGTGAGAATCTCCTTGACCAGGTAGAGGCCCAATCCGAACCCGTTAATGCCATGAGCACAAGCATTCGGGGCACGGAAGAAGCGATCATAGAGTGCCGTGAGCGCATCCGGTGGAATGCCGATCCCACGGTCCGAAATGGCGATGCGTGCCTGATCCTCGTGACGCTCCACCTGAACGCTGATGGGACCGCCTTGCGGGCTGTACTTGATGGCATTATTGATTAGATTTTGCAGCATCTGCTCCAAGCGCAACTCGTCGCCCTGGACCAGGATCGCGTCATCGGGGCAACGCAACTCGAGCGTGTGCACGTCGAGCGTCGGTTGGATGAGCTCCACCAAGCGGCGCACGAGGGCACAAAGGTCCACCGGCGCTCGCTCCATTTCCAAATGGTCACTCTGCAGGCGGGACACATCCAGAAGGAGGTCGACGAGCCGGTTCAGCCGGGCTGCCTCCGTGTGGATCACGCGTAACCGCCGGTGCTCGCGCTCAGTAAGGCCCTTGTCAGGACTCAAGCGGCGCTGGAGCAAGGTGGTGTAGCCGAGCAGGGAGGTGATGGGCGTCTTGAGTTCATGGGAGGCAATGGCCAGGAAGCGATCCCGGAGCTGAATGGCCTCCTGTGCCTCGTGGTAGAGGCGCGCATTGTCCACCGCCTGGCTGGCACGATGCGCCAGCTCCATCGCTAGGAGCAAGTCCGCTGAGCGATACTCTCGCCCCGAGTCGCCTGTTGCGAGAGTAATGGCGCCTAGGATGCGACCCCGCGCTACCAGTGGCACCATCATTAGGGAACTGAGGCCTAACTGCCGAACCAGTGCCAGATGTGCAGGGCCGCATGTGGCCGCCTGCAAGTAGCTATCATCTATATGCGCCACAAGCTCCTGCCGACCAGTCTGGAGCACCTTGTACAAGCCGCCGCACGCATTGGGATCGGGCGGATAGCGCTCACGCAACTCGTAGGCCAACGCGACTTTGGCTGGATCCGCATGCTCCACGGCCAGCAGTCGCGGTGTGCCATCCTCCTCCAAGATGTCGATCGTACACCAGTCAGCTAAGTATGGGACTGCCAGGTGCGCTATGTTAGCCAGGGTGGTTTCATAATCGAGCGAGGCGGCCAAGACGGGACTCATCTCTGCCAGGAAGCGCAAATTCTCCTCCGCCTGCTTGCGCGCCGTAATGTCGCGCACAAACCCAATAAACAACGGCTCGCCGTCAGAGGGGAGCTGGGTGACAGATAGCTCGACCGGAAACTCGGTGCCGTCAGCGCGCATCGCCGTGACCTCGATCCGTTGGCCAAGCAGGACGTGTTCTCCGGTCGCCAAGTACCGCGCCAGACCCTGCTGATGCTGAGCACGCAAGGACGGGGGGATAATCAAGGTTGCCATCTCCTGGCCTAGCGTCTCCGCGCGACTATACCCAAACATTTGTTCCGCCACCGAGTTCCACTCTACGACCTTGCCGGAAAGGTCGATGGTGATAACCGCATCCAGGGCTACCTCCAGCATAGCGTTGTGTCGAAGCTCGCCTTGCCGGACCGTGGCTTCGGCCCGCTTCCGCCTAATGTATTGACCGATCTGCTGGCCGATCGTGGCGAACGACTGTACCAGCGCCTCGTCGGGCGGTTGAACCTGCTGACTAAAGAACTCCATGACCCCGAACAACTCACTCTGGTCTTGTAAGGGGAAGGCAAAGGCGCTGCGCAACCCCGCCGCAGCTGCACTTCGGAGACGCGGGAAGTTGTCATCCTGATGGAGATCGCTCAGCCAGACAGGCTCCCGGCTGTGCCAGACGCGTCCCGGTAGTCCGACACCGGGTGCAAACGCACTCACCTGACTGTGGGATTTGAAGGCCGCGACGGGACTCGTGGGCGTATGCCAAAAGGCGGTACACTTGAGACGGTTACTCGCTCGGTCTATGCACCACATCACCCCCACGTCCCACGACAGATGTTTGCCAAAAGCTTGTAGGATGGGTTGGGCCACCTCGTTGAAGTGGTCGGCCTCGGCTAGGAGGCGACTCACCGTGTACTGGAGGGTGAGTTGCTGGTGGGCCGCCTCCGCTGCTTCCACCGCCCGTACCGCTGCTGTATGGCGCCGTGCCAGTTCGATGCTTCCGCTTAAGGTGGCCGCCACCTTTTGGACCAGAGCCAGGTCGGCCTCATCAAAGGCACCAGACTGTGTCGAATCGACCTCCAGGACGCCAAAGTGATCACCGTGCCAGGTGAGGGGCACCACTAGAGAGGAGCGTATGGGCGTGGTGGGAGCGAGATCAGTCATACGTGGGTCATCCGCCATCCACGGCTCCCCGGTCTCGATCACCTGCCAGGCAATTCCCTGAGCAAGTGGAAGGTCGCCATCATCCATATCCTCAGCAGAGGATCCCAACGCCGCATAGGTAATGAGGTTATCTTCCTCCACCAGGACAATGGCTCCACCGGTTATGGCAGTCACCTGCCCTAAGTGATGCAATACCGTCCGGAGGATCCGGTCCAAATCGGCTTCCCCCGCCGTGGCAGCAAGAATCGTCCCTATGAGTTCAGCTTCGGTCATGAGGATATCCTCTCAGAGGTGAAACCGGGCGACCTTATATAGCTTTCCCCGCACTGATGGCACACCGCTCTCCTCGGCTGTCGTGCGCATCGACTGTTGGGTAGGTACGTACAGTTTAGGCGCGAAGCACGGTAAAGTACAATATTGGTCCCGAGCACTCTAGGATGATGATGCAGTGGTTAGTTGAAAATGTGCCAAATGTGCTAAAAACGCACGTTTTTAGTCTGAAACGTGCGTTTTTTGGCACATAGACATAACGTTGTTGGAGCAGGGTGTTTTGGCCTCTTCTTAATTACGACCAGGAACCATAGCTCTGCGACAAAATCGGGTGCTGTAAGGTGTGCGTCACGTTTTTGTAACCGCGGTAGAGTAGCGCGAAGTGTAGACTGTAGAAGTGTAGACCAGGGTGCATCTCGGTCCACACTTCTACACCCCTTTGCGTCTTGGCGTCTTGGCGTGAGCCCCTTTCATCCTCCTCCTTCCTCCTTCATCCTTGCCGTTTTCCTCCTTCATTCTTCAGGCTAAAATGTCCGAAAATCGCGTTTTTCAGGCTAAATTTCTCGAAAATCGGACATTTCGGACATCGGACATGCCTGAAAAAATGTCCTAGTCGGACATTTCTCCGACTAGAACTCCCCGTAAATCGGACATTTCAGACACCACCCAGACGCACCGATCCCTGTCGCATTGTCCCCATTTTCCCCCCAAAATTCCCCAAAATCGGACATAAATCAGACATTTTGGACATCGTCCCTGTTCCCTTCTGCGCCGTTCGCCGGTGCACAATAGACGGGGCAGGATCAGCCACAGGGTACTGGCGGGAACTCCCGCTACGCCTGGCGCCTGGCTCTGCAATAAGGTGACGCATACCGGTGCTGTGAGCAAGACAGCGTTTGATACTCTGTGACATCATACGTCGATAATCATGGTTGCCTTAGGTGCTGCCGAAGAAGTAACCCTGCCATGGGCAGTGTCTGATTAGGGTATGGAACTTGCTGCGAATACTTGTTGGTATCATATCGGTTTGGCTGTAGCAGCCGCTATCGTGATGGCTGTGATTACGTCACGGCTTTCAATTCGGCATCATGTATCTAATCGAACGAGGAGAGTTCACCTGTGAGTGACGCTGACGTGCCACCCCAAGCGCTCGTGCGGCTATCAAGTGGCATTGCGGGGCTCGATGCTATCTTGGGC